>DVFK01000033.1 GCA_018713285.1 Candidatus Faecousia excrementigallinarum | reverse complement strand
AAGAAAAGGCGATATGCTACCCCCTCCACGGGGCGCATACCGCCTTTTCTTGTTATCCAGCCCTCCGGCTGTATCGGTTGAGCAAAAGTCAGCGTGGGATTGGTGTGGTATCTTTATCTAAGTGATACCCCCGTTTCCCACCGGGAGATTGCCTTGTCTGTTACCTCCAGCTTTTCCGCCAGCTCTTTTTGGGTCAGTCCCAGCTCCTTTCGCAGCTGGGCGATAAAGCAGCCGGTTACTTTTGCATCCATAGTCGTCCCCCTCCTTTTGCCACCATTGTATCCTTTTCCTTACAAAATCGCAATCTATGGAGAGTAGAATTTCGTAGAGAGAGGAAAATGATAACAAAACTGTAATATTCGTTGCAAGGGCAGGAGCCTTTGTGGTATGATAACCAGAGAAAACAAAAGGAGGCAGGGATATGACAAAGCTTTTGCTGGTGGAGGATGACCCGGGAATCGTGAAGAGCCTGACGGAGTTTTTGCAGTCGGAAGGCTTTTTGGTGGACAGCGCCAGCGGACAGGGAAGTGCCTGCCGCCTTTTGGAGGAAAATGCCTATGATTTGGTGCTGCTGGATATTTCTCTGAAGGATGGAAACGGGTTTTCCCTGTGTAAAATCATCAAGTCTGAGTACCAGATTCCGGTGATTTTCCTTACCGCCTCTTCCGATGAATACAGCACCGTCACCGGCTTTGAGCTGGGAGCGGACGACTATATCCCCAAGCCCTTCCGCCCCCGGGAACTGATTTCCCGGATCAAGAACATTCTGCGCCTCACCGGCAGCTCCGGGGGAAAAATCCGCCTGGGGGATGTGCTGGTGGACACGGAGAAGGGAACCGCCAGTAAAAACGGGCGGGATTTGTACCTGTCCGCCCTGGAATACCGGCTTTTGCTGGTGTTTCTCAATAACCGGGGGCAGATTCTCTCCCGCACCCAGCTTCTGGAATCCATCTGGGACATTGGCGGGGACTTTGTGAACGACAACACCCTGACGGTGTATATCAAACGCCTCCGGGAAAAAATCGAGGAAGACCCCCAGAACCCTGCCATCATCAAAACCGTCCGGGGTCTGGGCTATAAGGTGGAAATCTGATGAAACTACTGAGAAATCCCGATGTACGCCTGGGCAGCTGGGCCATGGCGGCCTTGGCAATCCTTAGCTGCGGCTTTGCCTGGGTCCGGTGGGGGATGGATGCGGCGGTGTTTCTGCTGCTCCTTTGCGCCCTTTTCTATAGTATTTTTCTGGGAGCCGCCGCCTGGCGTTATCGCCGGATTCGCACCATGGGGGAGGAGATTGACCGGATTCTCCATGGCAGCACGAAAATCTTTCTGGACAGCTGCCAGGAGGGGGAACTGGGAATCCTGGAAAGCGAGATTCAGAAAATGACCGTCCGCCTCCGGGAGCAGCACCAGAGCCTCCTGGAAGAAAAAGTCCACCTGGCAGACTCCCTGGCGGACATCTCCCACCAGATACGAACGCCCCTCACCTCCATTAACCTTCTGGTACAGCTTCTGGGGGATGAGAACCAGTCCCCCCAGCGGAAAACCCAGCTCCTGCGGGAGCTGAGGAGCCTTCTGCAGCGAATTGACTGGCTGATTACGGTGCTTCTGAAAATGTCCAAGCTGGATGCGGGAGTGGTGCAGCTAAAGCAGGAGAAAATTCCCCTGGAAGCCCTCATCCACAAGGCGGCGGAGCCCCTCCTGGTGCCTTTGGAGCTGCGGGACATTGCTTTTCATACAGAATCCCAGGGGTTCTTTTACGGGGATATGGAATGGACCTGTGAGGCCCTGGGGAATGTGCTGAAAAACTGCATGGAGCATACCCCGGCAGGAGGGGAAATCCGGATTACCGCCCAGGAAAATCCCCTGTATACCCAGATTGTGGTGGGAGATAACGGCCCTGGGATTGCCCCGGAGGACCTGCCCCATATTTTCCAGCGCTTTTACCGGGGAAAGAACGCCTCAGGCTCCGGTTTTGGGGTGGGACTGGCCCTGGCCAGAACCATTGTCATTTCCCAGAACGGCACCATCAAGGCGGAGAACAACCCCAGAGGCGGCGCCCGGTTCACCATTCGATTCTACAAAGGAGCCGTGTGACAGCGGCTCCTTTTTCAGGAAGCTCCGAATAAATAGACAAGAGCTGGTAGCGAGAGATTTTTTGCCAGACAAAAGAATGGAAAACAGGGGAATACTTTGTGTATTTCCTGTTTTTCATTCTGCATGGATGGCGAAAAAGATCCGCTATCCAGCCGCAGACGATTTATTCAGAGTTTCCTTAAGTGACAGCTTTGTTATAAAACTGTCACCTGGGTGTCACTTGAAGCTGGTAACATGATACCATAACATCCATGAGGAGTGACGAACAATGGAAATTTTGAGAGTGGAAAACCTTTGCAAGACCTACGGCAAAGGAGAAAATCAGGTAAAGGCCCTGGACAACGTATCTTTTTCCGTGAATAAGGGGGAGTTTGTGGCTATCATCGGTCCCTCCGGTTCCGGTAAATCCACTTTGCTTCACATTCTGGGTGGCGTGGATAAGCCCACCAGCGGAAAAGTGTATGTGGATGGGGAGGATGTGTACGCCCAGAACGATGAAAAGCTGGCCATCTTCCGCCGCCGTCAGGTAGGTCTTATCTACCAGTTTTACAACCTGATTCCGGTGCTGAATGTGACGGAGAATATTACCCTTCCCGTGCTGATGGACGGTCAGAAGGTGAATAAGGAGCGGCTTGCAGAGTTGATTTCCACCCTCCAGCTTACCGGCCGGGAAAACCACCTGCCCAACCAGCTTTCCGGCGGTCAGCAGCAGCGGGTGTCTATCGGCAGAGCCCTGATGAACGCCCCGGCTATCGTGCTGGCGGATGAGCCCACGGGCAATCTGGACTCCAAGAACAGTCAGCAGATTATGGAGCTTTTGAAGCTCTCCAACAAAAAGTACAACCAGACCCTGATGGTCATTACCCACGATGAATCCATCGCCCTCCAGGCCGACCGGATTATCGCCATTGAGGACGGCCGGATTCTCAGAGATGAGGTGCTGCGGTAATGAATATCTTCGCAAAGGTGACCATGCAGACCCTGAAGAAAAACCGGGTCCGCACCATCGTCACCATTATCGGCATCATTCTCTCCTGTGCCATGATTACCGCCGTGGCTGCCCTGGCCCAAAGCTTTTCCGGCTATATGCTGGACGTGGGGATTTACGAAAAGGGCAACTGGCACGGAGCGGCATACAGCGTCAGCTGGAGCCAGTACGAAAACATCCAGAAGGACGAGGAGGTTTCCTTTGCCACCTATGGTCAGCTGATGGGCTATGCCAAGGTGGAAAGCGAAAATCCCGACAAACCCTACCTTTATGTCATCGGCGGGGAAAAGGAGACCTTTTTTGAAAATATGCCGGTGCACCTGGTGACAGGCAGACTGCCCCAGACACCTCAGGAAATTCTCATTCCGGAGCACCTGTATACCAACGGCGGTGTCAGCTATCAGGTGGGACAGCCCCTCACCCTGGAGCTGGGAGACCGGATGGTGGGGCAGGACACCTTGAATCAGTTCAATCCCTATATTGACGACGAGGAAACCGGGGAGCAGGAGGAACTGGTAATCCGCCAGACCCGCACCTTCCAGATTGTGGGCGTATATTCCCGGCCAGACTTTGAGGAGTACACTGCCCCTGGCTATACGGCCCTGACGGTTGCAGACCTGGAGGAAAATGCAGGGGACAACTACGATGTGTATTTTCGGATGAAGAACCCGGCCCAGGTTTATGAATATCTCAAAAGCATGGACTGCGGCTCCGGTACCAACACAAGTGTACTTTTGTACTCCGGCGTATCCAAATACGACTCATTCAACACTATGCTTATGAGTCTGGTGACGGTGCTGGTGGGCCTGATTATGTTCGGCTCCGTGTCCCTTATTTACAACGCCTTTGCTATCTCCGTTTCGGAGCGCACCCGGCAGTTTGGCCTTCTGTCCTCTGTGGGTGCTACAAAGCGGCAGCTGGGGAGAATGGTTCTGCTGGAAGCCCTGTTTGTCAGCGTGGTGGGCATTCCCCTGGGTGTGTTGGCAGGTTTGGGAGGCATCGGCATCACCCTCCGGTTTGTATCCGGCTTGATGATGCGCTATTCCTTGATTCCCGTACCCCTGCGGCTGCGGATTTCCCCCTATGTGGTGGGGGCTGCGGTGCTGCTGAGCCTGATTACGGTGCTGCTGTCTGCCTGGATTCCCTCGGTCCGGGCCAAGCGGGTTACGGCTATTGAGGCCATCCGCCAGAGTCAGGATGTGCGGGGCAAAAGCCGCCCGGTGAAAACCGGCTGGCTCCAATACCGGCTCTTTGGCCTTCCCGGTGTGCTGGGTAAGAAATACTACAAAAACAGCAAACGGAAGTACCGTGCCACCATTGTAAGCCTCTTTATGAGCATTGTCCTGTTTGTCTCCGTTTGCTCCTACACCGGGTATCTCCTGGAGATGGCCACCACCTATCAGGGGGACAGTAAAGTCGACCTTACCTTCTCCTACAAGGAGGATAGGTACACCCATCAGGAGATTCAGGAGTGGATTGAAAACACCCCCTCTGTGACCCAGTTGGCCATGGTGCAGTCCTATGGCCTTACGACCTGGATTCCCCGGGAGGAAATTCCGGAGGATACCATGGCATATCTGGACCAGGTTAAGGATATCCAGGGGGACTTGGTGGATTTGAGCGGTGTGGTGTGGTTTGTGGACGATGCCACCTTCCGCCAGCTGCTGCAGGAAAACGGTTTGGAGGAATCGGTATTCTTTGATGCCCGGAATCCGGTGGGGGTGTGTGTATCCACCACAAGACTGTTTGACGACTCTCAGGGCAAATATGTCCGGTGGGATTTTCTGAAAAAGGACGAAACAGAAATCAATGGAGATTTCCCCATTTATATGGAAGGGTATGAGCTGGCAGAGACTGAGTTGGAGCAGGTTGACGGGGAATGGCAGGAGTGGTATATCTATAAAAATCCCCAGGATTCCCAGGATGTGAAAAAGATACTCCGGGATGAGGCCTATGAGAAGATTCCCTTGAAGATTGGCGCCACTATCCAGGAATTGCCTTTCTACATCAGTAATTCCGTCTTTGGTTCCCAGATTATTTACCCTC
>DVFK01000032.1 GCA_018713285.1 Candidatus Faecousia excrementigallinarum | reverse complement strand
GATTCTTAAGGGGAAAACACCGAACGGGAGTGAGTTGTTTTCCCCTTAAGCCGGCTTCTTTGCTTACTTTCTTGCCGGAGCAAGAAAGTAAGGCCCCGCTGGCAAGCGCCCGGAGTGCCTCCGGTGTCAATTTCGCTCGGTAGCTTATGCAGGTCGTCACTGCCCTGCCCCGCCCGGTATCGTTACTGCGGTGCATGGTTGGGTATCGACAACCTCTATCAAGTACCACCCCATTATGAAACCGGAACTGCACCGCCCGCTTGCTCCCTCAGTCACGCCTCCGGCGTGCCAGCTCCCTCCCGGAGGGAGCTATCTTGCCTCCAACGCTTTCCCTTTTACGCACCCATATCATCCCGTTGTCGAAGTACCAGCCGTCGTTTTACGGCCTGCGGCGAATCGCCGCTGACAATTTCGCACGGGAGTCTTCTGCAAATCGTTACTGCCCCGCCCGGTGTCGTTCTTTGGTACGACACCGGGCGTTTTTTCTCTTTCGGAAGGGAAGAAAAAACAGTAGGAAAACGGGAAAAAATATGCTATGATAAAAGGTAGTTTCCGGGAAAGGGAGGGATGGCTGTGCGGATACTGGGGATTGACCCGGGATATGGGATTACGGGCTTCGGTCTGGTGGAGGCCCAGAGAGGGCAGACCCGGCTTCTTCATTGCGGCGCCATCACTACCCCGGCGGGGATGGACTTTCCTGCCCGGCTGGAAATCATTTACGAGGATATGCGAAAACTTCTGGAGCTGGCAAAGCCCCAGGAGGTTGCCATTGAGGAGCTGTTTTTCGGGCAGAACGTGACCACCGGCATTGGGGTGGCCCAGAGCCGGGGGGTGATTCTCCTGGCGGTGCAGCAGGCGGGGCTTCCCGTTCGCGCCTACAAGCCCATGCAGGTGAAGCAGGCGGTGGTGGGCTACGGCGGTGCCACCAAGCATCAGGTGATGGATATGACCAGAAGGATTCTGGGGCTTTCCCAGATGCCCAAGCCGGACGATGCCGCCGACGCCATTGCCATTGCCCTGTGCCACGCCCGTTCCAGCACATCCCTTCTGCGGCAGCAGGGGGCAAAAGGAGGATTCTAAGATGCTATACTATGTTTCCGGCAAGGTGACGGTGCTGGAGCCGGGGCTGGCGGTGATTGACTGCGGCGGCGTGGGCTACGGCTGCCGGGTTACCGCCTACACCGCCGCCCAGCTGAAGCTGGACAAGACCGCAAGGCTTTATATCACCGAGTCTATCCGGGAGGACGCCTATGATTTGTACGGCTTTTGGAGCCGGGAGGAGCAGCGGTGCTATGAGCTGCTGACTTCCGTGACCGGCGTGGGCCCCAAGGCTGCCATGGCGATTCTTGCCTCTGGCCCCCAGAACTTTACCCTGGCGGTAATGACCGGGGATGAAAAGCTCCTTACCGCCGCTCAGGGGGTAGGCAAGAAGCTGGCCCAGCGGATTATTCTGGAATTGAAGGACAAAATGGGAGGCGCTACGGAGCTGGACTTCTCTGCAGGCCCGGCGGCAGCAGTTCCTGCCCAGTCCGGCGGAATCGCCCTTGCCCAGGCAGCTTTGCAGGAGCTGGGCTACTCTCCGGCGGAGATTGCCGCCGCTTTGAAAGGTGCCGACCCCAACGCTTCCACAGAGGAATTGGTACGCTATGCCCTCCGGGCCATGGTGATGAAAGGATAAGCTATGAGTTTGGAATTTTCTCAGGAGCTGGAAGCTCCCATTGTAACCACCGCCTTTACCCCCCAGGATGCCGGGGAGGTGGGGCTCCGGCCCCGGCTGCTGGCGGACTACACCGGCCAGGAGAAGGCCAAGGGGAATCTCTCGGTTTACATCGAGGCCGCCCGGCGGCGAAATGAACCTCTGGATCATACCCTGCTCTACGGCCCTCCCGGTCTGGGCAAGACCACCCTGGCGGGGGTCATTGCCAACGAGATGGGGGCAGGAATCCGGATTACCTCCGGCCCCGCCATTGAAAAGCCGGGAGACCTGGCAGCCCTTCTTACCAACCTGAACCCGGGGGACATTTTGTTCATCGACGAAATCCACCGGCTGAACCGGGTGGTGGAGGAGATTTTGTATCCCGCCATGGAGGACTTTGCCATTGACATTATTGTAGGCAAGGGCCCCTCCGCCAACTCCATCCGGCTGGATCTGCCCAAGTTCACCCTGGTGGGAGCCACCACCCGGGCGGGGCAGCTCTCCGCTCCCTTGCGGGACCGGTTCGGAGTGAGTCTGCGGCTGGAGCTGTATACCCCGGAGGAGCTGGCAAGAATTGTCAGCCGCTCCGCCGCCATTTTGGGTATGGAGATTGCCCCGGAAGGAGCCATGGAGATTGCCTCCCGGAGCCGGGGCACCCCCCGGATTGCCAACCGCTTCCTCCGCCGGGTGCGGGACTTCGCCCAGGTGATGGGAGACGGGGTGATTACCAAGGAGGCGGCAGACCTGGCCCTGTCCCGGCTGGAGGTGGACAAGCTGGGCCTGGACACCATCGACCGGCGGATGCTCACCGCCATCATCCAGAATTACGGCGGCGGCCCGGTGGGGCTGGAAACCCTGGCTGCCACCATTGGAGAGGAAGCGGTGACTTTGGAGGACGTGTACGAGCCCTACCTCATGCAGCTGGGCTTCCTCACCCGCACCCCCCGGGGCCGCTGCGTCACCGGCCTTGCCTATGAGCACCTCCACATCCCCTACGAGGGCCAGCAGCAATTCTCCATCTGAAAAAAGAGCCTGTTGCGAAACTGCAACAGGCTTTTTTTCATATTCCCCCAAAACGCTGTCGGTGTGCTTTCGTTGTCAATGGGCAGGGAGGGTTCGTTTATACCTCCCTCCGGGAGGGAGATGGCTTGGGGCGTAGCCCCAAGACGGAGGGAGCCAGCGGGCAGGAAGCTAACGGTTTGATTTTGGGGTGGTACTTGCTGGTGGTTATCGTCACCCGGTTAGAACCTTTTGATTTCTTCTTCAATCGGCTTTTTGCAAGCGCTTGCCAGCGGGGCCTTACTTTCTTGCTCCGGCAAGAAAGTAAGCAAAGAAGCCGGCTTAAGGGGGGAACAACTCGCTCCCGCTCGAATTGTTCCCCCCTTGTATTA
>DVFK01000031.1 GCA_018713285.1 Candidatus Faecousia excrementigallinarum | reverse complement strand
ATGGATGTGTATAAATGGATTTTTCCAAATGAATACGGCGACGAAGACAGTAAAATTCAGGACTTAAATCTTCATTATGTTGGCATTACACGGGCGAAGAAGGTTTGCTATATTATGAATGGCACCCAAAGGTATCGTAGTAAACAAGATGATTTTATCTCCGCTGAACCATCCCCTTTTTTATTCATAGATGGTTTACAAGAGAGACGAAGAGATGTTTTCTGGTATGGTTAACGCAACATATATTGTTAGAAGTTCGGTTTCCTCCTTATTCTAAAAACCCGTTTTTTGCCATAAACCCCTAAATAAACCCCTGCGGGATTTTCGGTTTCTCGAAAATCCCGCAAAAAGTATAGAAAAACACCGGATTTCGTAAGAAATCCGGTGTTTTTATGGTTGCGGAGGCAGGACTCGAACCTACGACCTCCGGGTTATGAGCCCGACGAGCTTCCAACTGCTCTACTCCGCGATATGGGGCAATCCTTGATTGCCCCAGTATTCTATCACATATGAAGAAGAAAGTCAACCATTATTTTTTGTTTTCTTATGGAAACCTTCGTCGAAGCCTGTTCTCACAGCTGAGGCAGAAGGTTTGCACGCTTCAGAGCCGGGCGCAGAGCCAGATACAGAACTGTGGATACCACCACCGCCACCACTGCATTGACGCCGGTGGTCAAGAAGTTGAAGTTCATCCAAACCTTAGCAGCAGATTCCGGCATACCCAGGATATACAGCTTATAGAAGTAACCCACCACCGGGTCAGCAACCACATTGAAGGCCATACCGGCAGTACAGCTCAGGGCCGTTGCCCAAACCAAGGGAATCTTGCGCTCCTTATCCCGGCTGATTTTGAATACCCCATGGGCCACCAGGCCGGTGATCAGGCCGATACCCAGCTTCAAAAGAAAGGTCTTGGGGGCAGAAA
Source organism: Candidatus Faecousia excrementigallinarum (assembly GCA_018713285.1). Lineage (GTDB taxonomy): Bacteria > Bacillota > Clostridia > Oscillospirales > Oscillospiraceae > Faecousia > Faecousia excrementigallinarum. Next base: position 3,653 of record DVFK01000031.1, on the reverse strand, counting down.
TCACATACACGGGAATCATCAGGTCTGCGATGGTCATGCCCACAGAGCCTGCCATGCCGCCCCACACGCCCCCCAGCAGCAGCGCCGCCAGGACGCAGAACACATTGCCCAGGTGGAAGGCCGTGGAGGAATCTCCCACAGGAATGTCAATGCGGAAATACTGGAAGCCCACATAACACAGCGCTGCAAACAAAGCTCCCATAGCCATGGTGTGCACGCTGGTCTTTTTATGGGCCGGTGCCAGACCGGAAAACACCATAACAACACCCACCAGCGCCAGAATCAGTCCGGCGGCAAAGGGAAGCATGGAAGAAAGTTCTGCTCCGGTTGCCACCGCAGCTCCCTGGTATATCATGGCAAGACACACGCCCCCAACAAAGGCGACCGCCCCCAAACCTGTCACTGTCCAATTTCTGTTTTTCATTTCAATCCCTCCCATTGGGTTTATGGGCACATTATAGCACTATCTGGCAATTAAAAAAGTGCCAATTTTGCATTAAATAAAAAGGCCAGTTCCAGTTGGTAAAATCCATCCCTCCTATTGAATTTCCCGAAAAAATGCTGTATAATACAGAAAAATTGGGAAAAGTCAGGAGGTTGTCCCTTTGCGTATTTTAATTCTCTCCGCAAATACCGGAGAAGGACATAATTCCACCGCCAAAGCCCTCATGGAGGTCTTTGCCCGGCAGGGTGTGGACTGCCAGATGCAGGACACCCTGGCTTATCTCACTAAGGGAATCTCCAAGCTCATTGCCGGCGGACACATCACCATTTACCGCTATTGCAGCAAGCTCTTTGACATTACCTATCGGAGAATGGAAAAGGATATGGACCCGGAGGAATACAGTCCCATTTACGAATTTCTCTCTCTGGGCACCACCAAGCTCTACAAGGCCATCTTGCAGGGGGATTTTGACGCCATTTTATGTGTACACTCCTTCTCCGCCATGATGATGACCAAAATCCGCCGCCGCTGGGGGCTGAAAATCCCTACATACCTGCTCACCACCGACTACACCTGCTGGCCTACCAGTGAGCAGTGCGATGTGGACTACTACTTTCTCCCCTCCAAAGACCAGGCGGCCGCCTTTATCCGGGCCGGTCACTCCCGGCTGCAGCTGATTCCCACTGGGATTCCTGTGCAGCAGGCTTTTTACCAGAAAGAGGACAAGGCCCTGGTACGCCAGCGGCTGGGACTGCCCCAGTCCGGGCGGGTAGTGCTTTTGATGTGCGGCAGTATGGGCTGCGGACCCATTGAAGGGATTGCCCGGGCGCTGGTGGAAAAGCTCCCCAAAAATGCCATGGTGGTGGCGGTATGCGGCAGCAACCAGAAGCTGTATCACGCCATGTCCCAGATTCAGGATCCCCGGCTCCGGGTTTTGGGCTACACCAAAAATATCCCGGAATACATGGATGGGGCCGATTTGATTGTCACCAAACCCGGCGGCCTCAGCTCTACGGAAGCCGCCAACAAGGCCCTGCCCATGGTATTTCTCAACACCATCGGTGCCTGCGAAACCAGAAATTTCGACTATTTCCTCGCCCGGGGCTATGCCCTGGGCAGCAGCAAGCCGGAGGAAGTGGTGGCCCTGGCCGTCCAACTGGCCTCCGATACTCAGAAGCGGCAGCAGATGTCAGAGGTGCTGAAAAAAGCCTTCTGCGTCAACAGCGCCCAGGTGATTGTGGACCGGATGTGCAAGGACGGCGCCGCTTACCGGGAAAGTCAGATGGTTGCCGCTGTGCGGTAAAGATTTTCCTTTGGGTTTACAAGTCCCGGTATGTATGGTATGATAATGAGCACTATGAAAAGCTGAGGTTGAAAAGATGGATTATATCGTTTTGGATATGGAGTGGAATCAGCCCTGGCCCGGCTCTCCCTCCGCCCGGAAGGTGCTGCCGGTACAGATTCGGGGAGAGATTCTGCAGATTGGTGCCGTGCGGATTACCCCGGAGCAGCAGGTTGCGGATGAATTTCAGGTATTGATTCGCCCCAAGTATTACCGCCGCCTGAACCGCCGGGTCAGCAAACTCACCGGCATCAAGGAGGCCCAGCTCCGGGAAGAAGGGCTTCCCATGGTGGAGGCTATGGAGAAGTTCCGCAGCTGGTGCGGCGAGGATGTGACCTTCCTCACCTGGGGTTTTGACGATATTACCATCCTCCGGGAAAATCTCCGGCTTTACGGCCTGGACGAAAGCTGGGTGAACCGCTGGTTCAACGCCCAGATGATTTTCAACGCCCAGACCGACGGCTCCACCTCCCAGAAATCCCTGAAGTCCGCCATGGAGGCCTTTGGCATCGAAGCCTCCCGCCCTGCCCATGACGCTTTGGGAGATGCCTACCACACCGCCTTGATTTGCGCCAGGCTGGATTTGGAGAAGGGCACCCGGGAATATACCCAGGCCCTGCAAAGCCATGTGGAGGGCTTCCACGGGGCAGAACTGCCGGGGTGTCTGAGCCGGAAGGTGTTTTACGATTATAAGGACAAGCGTGCTGCCCTTGCCGCCATGGCTGGAAGCGAAAACAAGTGCCCTGTTTGCAGCCGCCAGATGCTGGGCTCCCGGTGGTTTGCCCAGCCGGGACACCGGTATATGGACCTGGCCACCTGCCCGGAGCACGGGAAATTCCTCATCCGAGTGCGGCTGTCGGAGCAGCCGGAAGGGCTGGTGCGGGTAAGCCGTCTCACCTATGAGGCCACCTCAGAGGCAGCCCAGGCCTACGCCCGGCGGGTGGAAAAGGCCGAACCGGAGGGAAAGCGCCCCGGTTCCCGCCGTCGCCGCCGCAGCCGTTTGGCTGAAAATCCCGAATAAGACAAAGTATCCCGGTATGGGAAATTTCTGCTTCCATACCGGGATTTTCTGCTTGACAGAACTGCCATACAATGCTATAATACCCAAGTAACAGCGCTTTGGCAGTTATTCTATGGGCCCTTAGCTCAGTTGGTCAGAGCCTCCGGCTCATAACCGGATAGTCCCGGGTTCGAATCCCTGAGGGCCCACCAGTTTTCCAAAGGTCCTCACCTTTTCAAATACATATAGGGGTATAGCTCAATTGGTAGAGCGGCGGTCTCCAAAACCGTAGGCTCTGGGTTCAAGTCCTAGTGCCCCTGCCAGATTAACACCTTAAAACATGGCTTTTCAGTCAGTTTTAGGGTGTTTTTCTTATTTTATCGGTCATTTTATTGTTGCCTTTTTTGCATCTAAGGATAGTCTAACGGATTTGTGCCAAACCACCCCTAATACTCATAATACTCAAAAACAGTTTGTGACAAGTGCCTTATACCGCTTTTCGTCAATCTCCAGCAAACTTTGCTTCCCATCCTTAAAGGTAATAGCGACAACATAGGTTCCTTTGTTTTTTGCGGTTGCACCTGCAAGCAGGCCAATCGGCCCAAGTATAGCGGCACCAACAGCAGCACGACCAACCACGCCGCCAACCGTTTTGTTGTAGTCTTCGTTTACAACACTATACTCTCGAACGGTATCTTTAGCGAGGTAAATGGTCTTTGGCTTCCAAGAATTAAATTCCGAAAGATAAACCTTACCGCCTTGATAAAGGACATTGTATTTTTGGTAGTCACCTGCAATTACTGAATTTTTCGCCATGTTCCATCTCCCCTTCTGTATTCTAAATTAGATATTGGATTTAGAATATG
>DVFK01000001.1 GCA_018713285.1 Candidatus Faecousia excrementigallinarum | reverse complement strand
TTCGGACGGCTGTCCGACATGGAGCTGCGGCCCAACCAGATTGTAGCCCACAATACCGACCTGGAAAACGCCATGAACGCCACTTTGTCTGAGAAGTGGGGAGCTCTGCGGGGTCTGAAAGTTGTGAGCATCGCCCTGGGTTCTGTCACCCTGCCGGAGGAAGACGCCCAGATGATCAAGGAGGCCCAGCGCACCGCCATCCTCCGGGACCCCACCATGGCGGCAGCTACCCTGGTGGGCGCCCAGTCCGAGGCCATGAAGACGGCGGCAGGAAACTCTGCCGGTGCCATGACGGGCTTTTTGGGCATGGGCATGGCTATGAATGCCGGAGGCGCCATGAACGCCCAGAACCTCTATGCCATGGGTCAGCAGCAACAGGCCCAGCAGCCCCAGCCCCAGCCGCCCCAGGGGGATTCCTGGAAGTGCAGCTGCGGCAACACCGCCACCGGGAAGTTCTGCCCCAACTGCGGTGCCAAGAAGCCGGAGGCCAAGGCTGCCGGTGAGTGGGTCTGCACCTGCGGCACCAAGAACACCGGAAAGTTCTGCACCAGCTGCGGCGCCAAGAAGCCGGAAGAGGGCTGGAAGTGCAGCTGCGGCGCTGTGAACAAGGGCAACTTCTGCGCCGAGTGCGGCGCCAAGCGCCCCGCCGGAGAGCCCCTCTACCGGTGCGACAAGTGCGGCTGGGAACCGGCAGACCCCAAGCATCCCCCCAAGTTCTGCCCGGAGTGCGGCGACCCCTTTGACAATCAGGACATTCAGTAAGGGAGGCTATGCCTATGGCAACGCTATTGGAATATAAATGCCCATGCTGCGGCGGCACTCTGGGCTTTGACAGCGAAGCCCAGAAGATGAAGTGCCCCTACTGCGACACGGAGTTTGAAACCCAGGCCCTGAAGGAAATGGACGAGGTGCTGAAAGAAACCAGCGCCGAGGATTCCATGGAGTGGGATACGGAAGAAAAGGCCACCTGGGAGGAACCGGTGAACCACTACGTCTGCCGTTCCTGCGGCGGCGAACTGGTGACGGACGAGAATACCGCCGCTACCAGCTGTCCCTACTGCGGCAATGCGGTGGTGCTCTCCGGTCGGCTGTCCGGTGCCTTGAAGCCGGAGCTGGTGATTCCCTTCAAGCTGGACAAAAAGGCGGCGGTGGAGGCTTTCAAAAAGCACCTGCTGAAAAAGCCCCTGCTTCCCAAGGTGTTCAAAAGCGAGAACAAAATCCAGGAAATCCAGGGAATGTACGTACCCTTCTGGCTCTTTGACGGCAAGGCCGACGCCAACCTCCGGTTCCGGGGCACCCGGGTCCGGACCTGGAGCGACTCGGACCACATCCACACGGAGACCAGCCATTACGCCATTCTCCGGGAGGGAAACCTGAGCTTTGCAGACGTGCCGGTGGACGGCTCCACCAAAATGCCCGACGATTTGATGGAATCCATCGAACCCTTCGACTGGAAGCAGGGCGTAGACTTCCAGACCGCCTACTTAGCCGGCTACCTGGCGGACAAATACGACCAGGATGCGGAAACCTGCGCCCCCAGAGCCAACGAGCGTATCAAAAACAGCACCCAGGATGCCTTCCGGGAAACCGTCAAGGGCTACAATACGGTAGTGCCGGAGAAGAGTACCATCCATGTGGAAAAGGGTCATGTGGCTTACGCCCTCCTTCCCGTGTGGACCATGACCACCAAGTTCCGGGAAAAGACTTACCTGTTCGCCATGAACGGCCAGACCGGAAAGTTTGTGGGAAACCTGCCCATTGACCCGGGCCGCTTTGCCGCTTTCTTTGCCGGCATTGCCGGAGGCGTGGCGGTGGTAAGCTACGTCCTGGGCCTGCTCACCGGACTGATTTAAGGAGGTGCCCCATGAAAAAACGAATCACAGCCCTTCTTTTGGTGCTTGTTCTGGGAATTTTCCTTGCCTTTCCTGCGGCAGCCTCCCAGGGGGTCAAAACCTACGGCCTGATCGATGACGGAGCGGATTTGCTCACAGACGAACAGGAGGCAAAGCTCACAATTTATTTAAGGAGCCTGGGAGAGAAACTGGACATCTCCCTGGTGGTGGTGACGGTGGACTCTCTGGGGGGTAAGAGCCCCAGATCCTACGCCGATGATTACTACGACACCTATGGCTTCCTGCCGGACGGCGCCCTGTTCCTGGTGAGCATGGAGTTCCGGGACTGGTGGGTATCCACCAGCGGCAAGTGCGAGGACGAGATTTCCTCTGACAAGATTGAAGATGCGGTGGTAAAGTACCTCTCCTCCGGGTCCTACTACGCCGCCTTTGAAGCCTTCGGTAAGTCCTGCGAAAAGCAGATGACCCCGGCCTATTTTCTGGGAGCGGTGATCTGCATCGCCATCGGTGTGGTGGTGGCCCTGATTGTCACCTTCACCATGCGGTCCCAGATGAAGACCGTCCGGCCCCAGCACAGCGCTGCCAGCTACATCTGCCCCGGCAGCCTGAATGTAACCACCAGCCGGGACGTATACCTGTACCGTACTCATACCGTAACTGCCAAACCCAAGAGCAGCTCCTCCTCCGGAAGCCACACCAGCTCCTCCGGCCGGAGCCACGGCGGCGGTGGCGGCAAGTTCTGATTTTCCGGTGCCTGGGAGACTTCCTCCCAGGCACCAAAATAATTGCAAAACCGGGAAAATAGTGCTTGACAAAAGAGTACTTGGTGGTTATAATAAGCGTGTTCTGTTTGAGCCGCCGGTATAGCTCAGTTGGTAGAGCAACTGATTTGTAATCAGTAGGTCGGGGGTTCGAGTCCGTCTACCGGCTCCATTCAGACAAAACACAAATTTCATATGGGGGAGTTCCCGAGTGGCCAAAGGGGACAGACTGTAAATCTGCTGCGTATCGCTTCGATGGTTCGAATCCGTCCTCCCCCACCACAAAAAAGACCAGTCCAACGGACTGGTCTTTTTTGTGAGTGATGCGTTCCCTCCGGGAACGTGATGCACCCTGCGGGTGTGATGCGCCTTCGGCATGATGCGCACTTCGTGCGAGAGAGAACGCATCGCATCACAGTGCGCAGCACTGCATCACGGTGCAAAGCACCGCATCACTTCTCACTAAAAAGACAGCTAAGGAAACTCTGATTAAATCGGCAAGAGCTGACAGCGAGAGATTTTTTCTCAGACAAAAGAATGGAAAACAGGGGAATACTTCTTGTATTTCCTGTTTTCCATTCTGCATGGATGGGGAAAAAGATCCGCTGTTCAGCCGCAGACGATTTATTCAGAGGTTCCCTAATTCATACGCAACAAGCTCCCGTCAAGTACCCCAAAACCTCTCACTCAAAAACTTAAATTAACTGACGGCTTTGGGAAAAAGGAAGTCCCTTGTGAGTGATGCGTTCCCTCCGGGAACGTGATGCACCCTATGGGTGTGATGTACCCTCCGGGTATGATGCACACTCCGTGCGAGAGAGAACGCATCGCACCACGGTGCGCAGCGCCGTATCACAGTGCGCAGCACTGCATCACTTCTCACTAAAAAAGTGTAGTTTACAAACGATTTATTCAGACGCAATACATTCCCATCAAGCACCCCATCGCCCCATAGGGGAGTGATGCGTTCCCTCCGGGAACGTGATGCACCCTATGGGTGTGATGCGCCTTCGGCGTGATGCGCACTCCGTGCGAGAAAGAACGCATCGCATCACAGTGCGCAGCACTGCATCACCCCCCAGGGGAGTGATGCGTTCCCTCCGGGAACGTGATGCACCCTACGGGTGTGATGCGCCTACGGCGTGATGCGCACTTCGTGCGAGGAAGAACGCATCGCATCACGGTGCAAAGCAACGCATCACAGTGCGTAGCACTGCATCACTTCTCACTACTTGCAAAACAATTACTTTTTGTGCTATACTGCCCATAAAGGGGGAAGAGCATATGGCAGAATCCAAACTGAAAGCGCTTTCCATGGAATTTTCCGTTGATATTATCGGGCTTGTAAAAGATTTGAAGGCAAAACATGAATCCATCATTGCCAATCAGATTGGCAGAAGCGGAACATCCATAGGTGCCAATATTCACGAAGCCCAATACGCCCAGGGAAAAAGGGACTTCATCTCCAAGTTGGAAATCGCCTTGAAAGAAGCAGGTGAAACCGGATATTGGCTGGAGCTTCTGTATAGAACCGGGTATATAGACGAAAATACCTACCATTTGCTTTCTTCCAAATGCAGATCCCTCCGGGCAATGTTGGTGGCCTCCTGCAAAACTGCAAAGGAGAATATGTAATGATACAGGTCAAAAATGGGTCTGCTGCAAAAATGTAAGTTTGCGGCAGGCCCTTTTTTCTGCTATTTCCCCCCCTCACAGAAAAAAGACCGCCATAGGGCTGGATTTTAAGCGCCGGGACTGATATAATAAAAAAATACCGGCACCGCCGGATTCTTTTCCTCCGGGAAAACCTTGCGGGAGGATCTATATGAAAAAACGCATTTGGGAGCTGGATGTGCTCCGGGGCGTGTGTATTCTGGGGATGGTGGTTGTCCATCTCATTTACGATTTGCAGACCTTCTTCTCTTTGCCCTTTCTTGCGGACAGCCGGCTGTTTGACCTCATCAAGCAGTGGGGCGGGGTCTTGTTTCTGCTGATTTCCGGCATCTGCGTCACCCTGGGTTCCCACCCGGTGCGAAGGGGCCTGATTGTGTTCGCCTGCGGCCTGCTTTGCTCCGCCGTCACCGCCGGGATGTACTTTCTGAATATGGCGGACAAGTCCATCATCATCTATTTTGGGGTGCTTCACTGCCTGGGGGTGTGTATGCTTTTGTGGCCGCTCCTGAAAAGGCTTCCTGTGTGGGCTTTGGGGCTTTTGGGGCTGGGACTGACTGTCCTGGGGCTGTGGATTTCCGGCAACGTGGTTGTGGACTTCCCCTGGCTTATCCCTCTGGGACTGGTGCCCGGAGATTTTGCCTCCTCGGACTATTTCCCCTTGCTTTCCAACCTGGGCTTTTTCCTGGTGGGCGCCTTCCTGGGGAAAACGCTGTACCGGAAAAAGGAGACCCTCCTGCCCCGGGTAAACCCCGCCAATCCGGTGCTTGCCTTTTTTACCCTGCTGGGAAAGTGGTCTCTGCCTGTCTACCTTCTCCACCAGCCCGTGATCACCGGGCTACTGTACCTGATTCTCGAAATTCTGTAAACCTGGGAGTGTACCTATGAAGCGAGTATTCCGATTTCCCATCTATCCCTGGCTGCCCCTGGGGGCAGGTTTTCTGGGGCTTCTTCTTCGAATCTGGCTCTTTGCCACAGGACTGGACGGAAGGAACCTTCTCTCCGTCACCCATCCGGCCCATATCCTCACTTTGGTGCTGACGGTGGCGGTGATGGTCCTGCTGTTCTGCTTCCCCCCCAATCCTAACTGTGTCGTCCGGAAAAATCCTCCCGCCAGCGGAATCGGCCTTTTGGGGCAGATTCTGGCAGGGGTGGGGATTCTGGCTGCCTCTTTCGGGGAGCTCTTTTCCTCCCGGGACCTGGCTATGACCATCACCAGTATGCTGGGGATTCTGGCGGCCCTGAGCCTTATGTCTTTGTGCTGGAAGCAGACCCAGCGGAACAAATCCCGCACCTTTGAAATGGTGGTCATTACCGTGTACCTTATGGCACACCTCATCAGCCAGTACCGCCAGTGGAGCGCTGAGCCCCAGCTGCAAAACTACCTGTTCCAGGTGTTGGGCTCTGTGTTCCTGATGGTGGCCTGTTACCACCGCACCTGCCTGGAACTGCTGGGGGGAAAGCTCCGGTGGTATGTGTTCTTCAACCAGGGGGCGCTGCTGCTGTGCATTTACAGCCTGAACACCCGGCTGTGGCTTTTCTACCTGGCTATGGGCCTTTGGACCCTGTTTGACTTTATCACCATCCTCCAGTCGGCACGGCTGCGGCCTGTCCGGCCCCGGGAGGAGACCCCATGAAGCTGCCGGAAGGGGCGGCCTTCTGCCTGGAGCGGCTGGAAAGGGCAGGATTTTCTGCCTACGTGGTGGGTGGCTGTGTCCGGGATTGGGTCCTGGGCCTACAGCCCCACGACTATGACATCTGCACCAGCGCAAAGCCCCCGGAAATCTGCCAGGTGTTTTCTGACTTCCCCCTCATTCATAGCGGAGAGAAACACGGCACCATCGGGGTCATCTTCCAGAACGAAGTATACGAAATCACCACCTTCCGCACAGAAGGGGACTACCGGGACAGCCGTCACCCGGGATGGGTGAAGTTCGTCCCCCAGGTGGAGGCGGACTTAGCCCGGCGGGACTTTACCATCAACGCCATGGCCTGGAACCCCAAAACCGGACTGACCGACCCCTTTGGGGGACAGAAGGATTTGCAAAACCGGGTGCTTTCCACCGTGGGAGACCCGGAAACCCGATTCCGGGAGGATGCCCTGCGGATTTTAAGAGGCGTGCGCTTTGCCCTCCGGTACGGCCTCACCCCCAGGTCGGAAACCTTGCAGGCCATGATTTCCCTGGCGCCCACCCTTCACGCCCTTGCCCGGGAGCGGGTCTATGCCGAGCTGTGCCAGATTCTTCTGCTGGCAAAGGGGGAGGACTTGGGCACCTTCTGCCCGATTCTTACCCAGGCGGTGCCGGAGCTTGCCCCCATGGTGGGCTTTTTGCAGCACAACCCCCACCACGCCTACGATGTGTATACCCACACCGCCCACGTGGTGGAGCAGATGCCCCAGGATTTGACCCTGCGGTGGGCAGCCCTTCTCCACGACACAGGAAAGCCCCAGACCTTCACCCTGGATGAAGCCGGGCATGGGCACTTTTACGGTCACCCGGAGGCCAGCCGCCGGATTGCCCACCAGGTGCTTACCACCCTGAAAGCCCCCACCGCCTTGCGGGAGGGGGTGGAGATGCTGGTGGGAAACCATATGCTCCTCCTGACCCCGGACAAGAAGCTTCTCAGGAAGCGGATTGGAAAGTACGGCCCGGAGCTGGTGGAAAAGCTTCTGACCCTCCAGGAGGGGGATTTTTCCGCCAAGGGCACAGGACTTCCCACACCGGAGGACTTCTCCCTGACCCGGAAGGCTCTGGAGGAACTTCTCCAGGAGCCCCCCGCCTTCACCCTCCGGGACTTAGCGATAGGCGGCAAAGACCTGCTGGCCCTGGGCTACCCCTCAGGCCCCATCCTGGGAAAGACTCTGAACGCCCTTCTGGAGCAAGTCCAACAGGAACAGCTCCCCAACGAGCGGCAGGCCCTTTTGGAAGCTGCGGAAAAAGCCAGAAAAACCAAGTAAAAGACGCCCCCAATGCCCCGGAAAGGGCATTGGGGGCAAAATCTTTGTTGGAGTTACGGCAGGCACTTCCCCAAAGCACAAGCCAATGTGGAAAGCTGCCAGCCCATAGCTCCCTCCGGGAGGGAGCTGGCGCCGAAGGCGTCTGAGGGAGCCGGCGGGGGGTAAGCGAATGATTCGCTATGGAGTTGGTGCTTGATAGAGGTTATCGACGCCCCACCCTCCACCGCAGTAACGATACCGGGCGGGTCAGGGAAAGAACGATTACAGACCAGTTTGGTGCGAAATTGTCAGCAGGCACTGCCTGCCGATATCCTATGCCCATTATACCAGGGGCTTTCTTGGGATAGGGGCATAGGTAAGTTTTAACCCTGGGGAGGTTCTGACTCTGGTGCTTGAATTGGTTTTCGGCCCGCTGGCTCCCTCCGTCTTGGGG
>DVFK01000030.1 GCA_018713285.1 Candidatus Faecousia excrementigallinarum | reverse complement strand
ATAGGGTATAAACAAGCCAAAAAAGCGGACAAGACATTGGGCGAAAATATAGCTTACATATCTTGATGACGACCCATAATGTGCAACTTCCTGGTATTTTGAATGCAGCGCCTTCATATCATCACACTCTCATAATCCTATATTTTCAACACTTTTTTCATGAAACCGCAGCTATTTTCTAAGGACATTTTACCTTTCAGCAAGGAAATAATCAAGAAGCAAATTAAGAAAGCGGTTATAAAAAGGCTGGCAGACCGGATAGTTTCACCCTGGGAATGGATTTCCCGAAACTCTGCCCTTATACAATAAGCAACCCCCAAATGCGAAGCAATCGCATTTGGGGGAATGTTTATGGATTATTGCAGCTGGGAGAAGAGGTCTTTGCAGGCCGGGTAGATTTTCCGGAACTGCTGATAGCGCTCCTGGTACTTTGCGGTGAGGGTGGGGTCCGGTTCTACCGTGGCGGCTACCTCCACCAGGGCATCGGCTGCCGCCTGGACGGTGGGGTATGCGCCGCTGCACACCATAGCAAGCATAGCGCCGCCATAGCCAGGGCCTTGCTCGGTTTTCACCATCTGGAGAGGGATGCCCAGCACATTGGCAAAAATCTGCCGCCACAGCGGGGATTTGCTGCCGCCGCCGCAGATTTTACTGGTGGGAATGGAAATTCCCAGAGACTTTGCCACCTCCACAGAATCCCGGATGGCAAAGGCTACCCCTTCCAGCACCGCCTGGAGTAAATCCCCCCGGGTGGTGTCCATGGTCATGCCCACAAAGGTGCCCCGGGCATTGGTGTCGTTGATGGGGCTCCGCTCACCCATGAGGTAAGGCAGGAAGTACACATGGTTTTCTCCCAGCTTTTCCGGGGTGATTGCCTTTTGTTCTCCGGCGTAATCCGTGGTTTTCAGAATCTCATCGCAGAACCACTTGTTGCAGGAGGCGGCAGAGAGCATACAGCCCATGAGGTGCCAGCCGCCGTCGGCGTGAGCAAAGGCATGGAGGGCGTTGTTGGGGTCAACACCAAACCGGTCGGAGGAGATGAACACCGTGCCGGAGGTGCCCAGGGAGATATTGCAGCCGCCCTTTCCCACCACACCGGTACCTACCGCAGCCGCCGCATTGTCGCCGGCGCCGGCAGCCACCTTTGTCTTTTCCGAAAGGCCGGTGAGCTTCCCGATCTCCGGCAGCACCGTGCCCACACATTCATAGCTTTCAAAGAGCCGGGGCATCTGGGACTCTTTCACGCCGCAGATGTCCAGCATTTCCTTGCTCCAGCGCTTGTGCTCCACATCCAGAAGGAGCATACCGGAGGCATCGGAGTAGTCGCAGCAATGGACACCGGTGAGGATATAGTTGATGTAGTCCTTGGGGAGCATGATTTTGGAGATTCTGGCAAAGTTCTCCGGCTCCTGCTCCTTCATCCAAAGGAGCTTGGGGGCGGTAAAGCCCGCAAAGGCAATGTTGGCGGTGTAATGGCTCAGCTTGTCTTTGCCCACGGTTTCATTCAGGTACTGCACCTGCTTGGCGGTACGGCCGTCATTCCACAGGATTGCCGGGCGGATGACTTCATCTTTATCGTCCAGAACCACCAGGCCGTGCATCTGACCGCCGCAGCCGATACCTGCCACCTGGCTGCCGTCAAAGCCCTGAAGCAGAGCCTGCAAGCCCTCCAGGACAGCCTTTTTCCAATCCTCAGGATTCTGCTGGCTCCAGCCCGGCTGGGGAAATTCCAGGGGATACTCCCGGGTCACTTCATTGAGAATCTTTCCTTTTTCATCCACCAGCAGCAGCTTCACGGCGGAAGTACCCAGATCAATACCGATGTAATTCATGTTGTTCTTCCTTTCCTGGGAATCCCCAGTTTATTTGCTTGCTACACTTTGCCGCTCCACAATCCGGGTGGAAAGGGACAGCTTGATTACGCCGGAGGCTCTGGCCATATCCCCGTTCTGACCGGTGAGGATTCTCCGGTGGAGCAGTCCCACCGCCTCCCGGCCCAGGGATTCCTTGAAGGAATGGACGGTGGTAATGGTGGGCTCCACCATCTCACACACGGGGATGTCGTCAAAGCCCATGACGGAAATATCCTCCGGCACCCGGATGCCCTTCATCTTCAGGGCCCGGATTGCCGCCGCCGCAATCACATCATTTTCTCCGAACAGGGCATCCGGCAGGTGGGAGGTTCGCTCCAACCAGCGGCATACATCCCGGTAGGCACCTTCCGCAGAAACGCTCACGCCGATGGTCTCCAGCATCTGGGGGCCGTTGCCCAGGTGCTCGGCGATGGCCATGCGGATCCCCGCCTCCCGGTCGTCGAAGTTGGTAATCCGCTGGTTTGCCCGCAGGTAGCCGATTCGCCGGTGTCCCCGGTCGATGAGATAAGAGATGGCAGACTTGGCACCAAACAGATTGTCGTTGCCCACGCAGTCCACATAGGCAGAAAAAATAAAGTTATCCACAATCACCATGGGGAAGCCCACATTCTTACCTGCGAAGCCGGTAATCTCCCCTTTGCGCTGGGTGGTGATGTCCGTTCCCAGCAAAATCACGCCGGAAAGGTCCGGCAGCACATCCTCCATCTGGCGGAAGAAGTCCGCCCCGGCCTCCAGGTAGCGAATCATCACCCGGTAGCCCAGCTCCTTGGCCGCCGCCTCCACCCCTTTCAGTACGAAGGTATAGAAGGTGCTCTCCTGGGCAATGGCCACCTTCTCGTCGGTATAAATCAAAAAACAAATCATGGGATTTTCCTGAGGCCTCACCACCTTGGAGGGGGTATATCCCAGCTCCTGGGCCAGCTGCTTGATTTTGGCTCGGGTAGCCTCACTTACCCCCGGTTTTCCGTTCAGTGCGAAAGACACGGATGCCGGGGAAATCCCCAGAATCTTGGCGATTTCCTTTGCGGTTATCTCTGACATTTCCATCACCTCCCCTGCATTATAGTATATATTTCCCGAAAAAGCAACCAGAAACTTAATTTTATCTAAATTATACGAAAACCAATATATAAATTTAGCTAAACTACACCTTTCTTTTTTTCCCTTCCCCTGTTAAAATGTAGCTGATGAAAAATGCCAGCTTGCTGGCAGGAAAGGAAATCTCTCCATGAAAATTTACAGCGTATATGACCCGGAGTTCCGCCCCTATGGGCAGGTACTGGAAGGGTACGACACTGCCCCCATTGTGGAGGCTCTGGCCAACCACACGCCCTTGCCGGAGGGAGTGGAATATGTGCCCAGTGAACCGGCTCTGGAAAGCCTCTCCGTAAGAGTTCAGATGCAGGACCATGTGTTCGGCGGTATGCCGGTGCAGCTGGGCTGGTGCAACGGCCACAACACGAAGCTTAACTGCCTGGAATACCACCGGGACAGTGAAGTGAACCTGGGTGTGCAGGACTTCATTCTCCTGCTGGGACTGCGCCAGGACATCCGGGAGGGGGTTCTGGACACCGCCACGGTGAAGGCCTTCCGCTGCCCCGCCGGTACCATGATTGAGGTATACGCCACCGCTTTGCACTACGCCCCCTGTGAGGCCAAGGCCGGTCAGGGCTTCCAGGTGTTGGTGGCACTGCCCAAGGGTACCAACACGGAAAAGCCCAATATCCAGCCCAAGAATGCCGAGGACACCTGGATGACCGCCCGGAACAAGTGGCTCCTGGCTCACGCCGAGAGTACCGAAGCCGCCGACGGCGCCTATGTGGGTCTTACCGGAAAAAACATTGACATTGCCAAATTTATTTGATAAGGAGAAATTTGTTATGCAAAACATTCCTGAGGTAAAGGTCGGCATCATTGCCGTATCCCGTTCCTGCTTCCCCATGGCCCTGTCCATCCGTCGCCGGGAGGCCATCAAGGCCGCCTACGGCGAGGACCTATACGAGTGCCCCATCTGCGTGGAAAACGAGCTGGACGCCCGGAAGGCCTATGAAGATGTGAAGGCCGCCGGTGTGAATGCCCTGTGCGTATTCTTGGGCAACTTCGGCCCCGAGACCCCGGAGACCATGATTGCCGACTGGTTCGACGGCCCCATCATGTATACCAGCGCTGCCGAGGGCGACGGCGACCTCCACGACGGCCGCGGCGACGCCTACTGCGGTATGCTCAACGCCAGCTACAACCTGGGCCTGCGGAACCGCCGGGTTTACATCCCCGACTACCCCTGTGAAACCGCCGAGGGTGTGGCTCAGCAGATTCGGGAGTTCGTTCCCATTGCCCGGGCCATTCTGGGCCTCATGGGTCTGAAGATTTTTGCCTTTGGTCCCCGCCCCAACGACTTTTTGGCCTGCAACGCTCCCATCAAGGCGCTGTACGACTTGGGTGTTGCCGTGGAGGAGCACTCCGAGCTGGATTTGCTGGTGGCCTACAACAAGCACAAGGACGATCCCCGGATTCCCGCCAAGATGGCGGAAATGGAGCAGGAGCTGGGTGGTGCCAACCCCTACGCCGGCGTTCTGCCCCGTCTTGCCCAGTATGAGCTGACCCTGGAGGACTGGATGGCTGAGCACCTGGGCTGCTCCAAGTATGCCGCCTTTGCCAACAAGTGCTGGCCTGCCTTCCAGACGGAGTTCGGCTTCGTTCCCTGTTATGTAAACTCCCGTCTCACCGGCCGGGGCATCCCTGTCAGCTGTGAGGTGGATATCTACGGCACCCTCAGCGAGTACATCGGCATCTGCGTATCCGGCAAGCCTGTCACCCTGCTGGACATCAACAACTCCGTCCCCGCCTCTATGTACCAGGAGCACATCGCTGGCAAAGCTCCTTACCGCCTGAACGAGACCTTCATGGGCTTCCACTGCGGCAACACCTGCTCCAGCCTGCTGCGTAACCCCCACATGGGCTATCAGCTGATTATGAAGCGGGATCTGGAGCCGGATCTGCCCGAGCCCGACATCACCCGGGGTACCATGGAGGGTGACATCAAGGCCGGAGAAATCACCTTCTACCGTCTCCAGTCCACCGCCGACACCCAGCTGCGGGCTTACATCGCCCAGGGCGAGGTGCTGGATGTGGCTACCCAGAGCTTCGGCTCCATCGGTGTGTTCGCCATTCCCGAGATGAACCGGTTCTACCGCCACGTGCTGATTGAAAAGCGGTATCCCCACCACGGTGCTGTGGCCTTCGGTCACTACGGCAAGGCCCTGTTTGAGGTGTTCAAGTACCTGGGTGTGGCAGACATCGCCTACAACCAGCCCAAGAACCTCCCCTACCCCACGGAAAATCCCTTCTGCTAAGCATAAAAAACATCCGGCAGCGCTTGCTGCCGGATGTTTTTTTAGCCGCGGCACCAGTTGTGCCGAGCCAACCGGTAAATATGGTTCCGGAGCCTTGCCCACTCCCGGGAGGCCGCCAACAGGACATTTTGTTCCGTATAGTGTGCCTTGTAGACTTTGTCGTTGTTTAGCATATATTCGTGTTATTTCTCGCATGATATTTGGTCAAATCGCCAATTCCCGTTTTCTTTCCACCGGAATATGACAGGCGATTCCATTTTTCGACAGAAATTTTTCTTTTTTCAAAAAAATTTTTTCAAAATCCTGTCACATTTTCCGTTCTCATTACATATTGAAGTGTACCTACGAAAAAGAAAGCGAGGAACACTTATGGATATGAAGCAAATTGGGCAGCGGATTCGGACCGCACGGGAGGCTGCCAATATTACCCAGGAGGGGCTGGCCCAGGCCATTGGCTGCACCACGAAGCACATCGGTGCCATTGAGCGGGGCATCAAAACGCCCCGGCTGGATACGTTTATCTGCATCGCCAATACCCTGGGCACCTCCGCAGACTACCTGCTCCAGGATTTTCTGGAACAGCCTTCGGAGCTGCTGGCCGGGGAGATGGCTTCCGTCCTGGGGCAGCTTCCCCAGGATATGCAGATTCGGGTTTTGAAGGGCCTCCGGGCTTTCGCCGGGAGAGGATAACCCCCGGAGCGAAAAAAGCGTGCTGCCAGGAAAGCAGCACGCTTTTTTCATTTCAGCACCAGGGCAGCCCCCGTCAGAACCACCAGAAACACAAGGTTCCACAGGGTAAATTGCAGCAGGTATCTGCCCTTTTGCCCCGCAGGAACCTGTTTGTAGGAGATGAGGCTGGCCATAGAGGCAATGAGGGTACCCAGTCCGCCGATGTTCACTCCCAGAAGAAGGGGCTGCCAGTTGGGGGTGAAATCGTAAAGAAGCAATGTGGCAGGCACATTGCTGATGACCTGGCTGGAGAGAATCCCCACCAGCAGTTCCTGCCCGGTAAGCACCCGGGACACCAGGGCGCTGAATCCGGGGATTCTGCCCATGTTCCCCACGAAAATGAAAAAGCCCACAAAGGTCAAGAGCAAAGCATAGTCCACCTTGAGAATCAGCCGTCGGTTCTGCACCAGAAGCCCCAGAAGCACCAGGCAGAAGCCCACCTTCACATCCAGCACCCGGAACACCGCCAGCAGGCACAGAAGGAACAACAGGCTGTCATAGGCCACGGCCTTCTTCCCCGGGGCAGTCTGATTCTCCGGCAGCTCCCCCAGGGTGATGGGCTCGGACTTTCTCACAAGGACAAAAATCAGAAGCAGCACCAGAGAAATGCCTGCATAAGGGGCTATCACCCCCACAAACTCCCCCAGGGAAGCCCCGGACTTGGAGTATATGTAAATATTCTGGGGATTGCCCACCGGCAGGAGCATACTGCCAAGATTGGCGGCGATGGTCTGCATCACCACCACGAACAAAATCCGCTTCTGCTGCCCGGTCATGGTGAGCAGTGCAGTGGTAAAAGGCACGAAGGTCAGCAGGGCCGCATCGTTGGTGATGAGCATGGAGCCCCAAAAGCACAAAAGCACCAGGGTCAGCTCCAGCGCCCGGGTGTTCCCCAGGGCCTTGGACATCACCCGCCCCAGCCAGGCAAAGAGCCCGATACTCTGGTAGGCCGCCATCACCCCCATGAGCATCCACAATAGCCCCAGGGTCCGCATATCCACATAACCGGCGTAGCCCCCATCCGGCGGCACAAAAAACATGGATACAACCGCCAGCACCCAGGCCACCACCAGCACCGTCTCCCGCTGGACAAATTTCTTCACAGCCTGCAACAAAACGAAGCCATCTCCCTTGATTCAAAAGTTTCCGTTGCTATTATACACATTCCCGTAACTTTCGCAAGTAAAAAGTAGCTTTGCGTTTGATTTTTCCTTTTTCAAAATATGCACCCGCTTATAGCTCCCTCCGAGAGGGAGCTGGCACGGCGCAGCCGTGTCTGAGGGAGCCTGCGGGCGGCAAACTGACGGTTTGCTTTGGGTGTGGTACTTGCTGGAGGTTGTCGACACCCAATGCTGTTTTTACCCGTACTTTCCTCCAATCAGCGTAGGAAATGTGACAGTCTTGGGGATGTACCACCCCTGGCAGTCAAATAAGCTATGCGCCCGCTGGCTCCCTCCGTCTTGGGGCTGCGCCCCAAGCCACCTCCCTCCCGGAGGGAGGTATTTACGGGGCTTTCTGCAAAATATCCGTCTGCAACAGGCCCTTCTTTCCGATTACTTCTCCCGGCTGCGTTTTTTCAGAATGATTGCAAGAAGAATGCCTGCTATCATAAGGAGGATTCCCAGCACCAGAATGAAGCTGCCCATCAAGGTCACGGGGTTGTTGGCGGCGAACTGCTGAACCATCTCCCCGGTGGTGCCTCCTATCCCCGGAATGATCTGAAACATCCGCCGGGTTGCCGTGCGGGCCAGGCAGCCCACCAATGTCATGGCAGAGCCGCCAAAAGCCAGGTACACGCCGGCCAGCCAGCCGTAGCGCCGCAGGAGCTTGCCAATTACCCCGGGAAGCCGGTCAATTCCGCTGGAATGTTCCGGCGGCTCAAGGATGGGCTCGGCAGCGGGTTCCGGCTGGGGCTCCGCCTCCGAAAGGAGCCAGTCTGCGGTGACCCCGAAAGCCTCTGCCAGCAGCCGTAGCTTCCCCAGCTCCGGCTCTGCCTCCCCGGTCTCCCACTTGCTCACCGCCTGCCGGGACACCCCGATTCTCGCTGCCAGGGTCTCCTGGGATATTCCCGCCTTTTTCCGGCAGTAGTAGATCTTTTCCGATAGCTTCATTTTCAGCGCCTCCTTGTATTTTTTGTACCCTCATTATAAAGAAAAGGCGGTTGCGAAGCCACCTCCCAGGGCTTGCAGTTCCGCAACCGGCGGTTGCCTTTTCAAAATTCCAGTTCTATTTTAATGTATCCCCCGCCAAAAGTCAAAGAAAGCGCAGGTGCTTTTGCACCTGCGCATGATTTTATGGCTGATAGGTTGGGAAGCGGAGGCGGGCTTTGAACAGGTCGCCGTCTACCACAATCTCCAGCTGTCCGCCGCAAAGCTCTGTGTAGCTTTTGGCAATGGCCAGCCCCAGGCCGTTGCCCTCGGCGGTTCTGGACTCGTCCCCTCTTACGAATCTGCCCACAATCTCCTCCCCCTGAAAGTCCATGGGATAGGAGGCGATATTCTTAAATTCCAGCACCACGTCCTGCCCCTCTTGGCAGACCGAGAGGAACACCCTGGTATTTTTCATGGCATATTTCAGGATATTTTGCAGCAGGTTCCCCAGAACCCGGGACATTTTTCTTCCGTCTGCCCGGATATACAGCTCCTTGGGGGTATTCACGCAGAAGGTAAGCCCGGAGGTCTGAATCTCCCGGTCCTGCTCCGCCAGGGCCTGCTGAACAAGAAGGGCCGTGTCGATTCTTTCCAATATCACCGTTTCGTTGCCGCTTTGAGCCTTGGAGATGTCAAACAAATCCTGGGTCAGAGTCTTGAGGCGCTGGCTCTTTTTGGCGATAATCTGGGCATAGTCCCCCGCCTCCTCCGGCAGGCCCTCCACCTGGGACAAAAGCTGGGTATAGTTGATGATGGAAGTCAGAGGCGTTTTCAGGTCGTGGGACACATTGGTAATCAGCTCGGTTTTCAGCCGCTCCGCCTTTACCTTCGCCGCCACGGACGCCTCCAGCCCCTGGGCGATGTGGTTGACGCCATGGGCCAGCTGCTGCAAATCCCCGCTTTTCAGCGCCGGAATCTGGTAGGACACATTGCCGCTGCCTACCTCCCGGACACCCTTTTTCACTTCCTCCAGCTCCCGGATGCGCCAGGCGACTCCCAGGGCTGCCCCGACAAACAGTAGCACCCCCAGAAGGATAAAGAAGCCGTAACGGAAGCCCAGAACGCCGCACAGTCCCACCGCCGCCGTGTAGCAAAACAGCCCGGCCAATGCGATGGTGCCCAGCCTATGGGAGAGGGCTCCCAGCAAAGAGGCCTTGCCCCCACGGCATTTCCGTACCAGCCACCCGGCTGCTCTCCGAAGCCGCCGCCAGAACCAGCGAATCAGCCGGAAAAGGATGCCGGATTCCAAAAGCTGTCCGTTCTTCCCGCTGCTCACCAGGGAGAGAAGGCACCCCAGGATCAGAAATCCAGCCAGGGCTGTGGTCAGTCCCACCAAAAGCCAGGTGAGATTGTCCGGGAAGCGGCCTGCCAGGTTCCACTCCACCAGGGCCCAGCAGAAAGCCACCCCGCCTACGCCGCTTGCCCCCAGGGCCGCCAGCCGGACTTCCGCCCACACCCGGTCTGTACCCATGGACACAGCGGTGCCGTCGGCTTTTCTGCCCCACACCCAAATCAGGTAAACCAGCAGCACCAGGCCGATGGCGGCATTGATGGCACCGTAGAAAACCGTATCCTGGACCAGGGCCGCCTGCCGCTCCCAGATACCCTGACATTGAGTAACATAATCTTCCTTTATGCTGGTGCAAACTACAATTTCACTGGTGGAATCGTAGGGAGAAAGGGCAGCAATGGGGTTGTAGTCCTGGCTGACCGTCTGGTTGTAGATTCTTGTAATCTCTCCCTGGCCATCCTGACGGATGCAGAGGGAAAAACGGTCATTTTCCAAATCCTCCGGGCTGTCTGCGTCGCAGTTGGTAAATACCCGGTCGTTCCAGGCCACATAGTAGTTGATTTTATCCTTGCAATACAGCTGGCTCAGCCACTGCCCGATGGCATCCCCCACGGCCTTCTCCATTTCCGGGGTCAGAGTTCTGTCCCAATCCTGGGGTAGCTCCTCTCCCAGCTCATAGACATAGGCGTTCCAGATGGCATCTGCCGGGGCATTGAGAAAGGGCATAAAAAACCGGGTTTCTGAGAAGTCATCCTCCAGGGCATACACCCCTTCCCCCTCCCGGAAATAGTCGATGATACCCCGGGCCGCCGTCAGGGACACGGACACCACACTGGCTACACACAGCACCAAGACAATGGCCTTGGTATAGCCGGAGTAAAGAAAATTTTTCATTGCCAAAACCTCCTTCAATCGATTTTATACCCGATTCCCCAAACGACCTTCAGGTATCGAGGTTCTTTGGGGTTGATTTCGATTTTCTCCCGGATGTGCCGGATGTGGACGGCGATGGTGTTGTCCCCCACCACGCTGTCCCCGTTCCAGACCCGGGAGTAAATCTCGTCTGCGGAAAAGACACGGCCCCGGTTTCGCACCAGCAGCTCCAGAATCTTATACTCTATGGGAGTCAGCCGCACATCCTCCCCATCCACCTGCACCGTCTTGCTTTCCGTGTTCACCCACAGGCCGTCAATGCGGATTTCGCCGTACTGCTTTCCCAGGGAGCCCAGGGTGGTATACCGGCGCAGCTGGGACTTCACCCGGGCCACCAGCTCCGGGGGACTGAAAGGCTTGGTCACATAGTCATCCGCTCCCGCCGCCAGACCCAGGATTTTATCCCCGTCCTCCGACTTGGCGGAAAGAAGAATTACCGGAATGTTCCGGGACTGGCGCAACTGCATCAGGGTTTTGATGCCGTTGAGCCTGGGCATCATCACATCCAGAATCATGAGATGTATGGGATTCTCCGCCAGAACCTCCAGGGCTTCCAGGCCGTCATAGGCCTTGAAAACCCGGTAATTCTCCGCCCCCAGAAAAATGGCAATGCTGTCTACAATCTCTTTGTCATCGTCCACTACCAAAATGTTCACGCTCTTTCACCTCCGGTTATATCCTAAGGGATAATTCTTAATGTTTGGCAATGAAAATTCTTAATTTTCCTTAAGAAACAGGTTTTTCCGAGAAAAAGGAGCCCATCCGGTGGGGATGGGCTCCTTCTGATGTTTTACAGGTGGTCCTGGTTGATGAGGATGTGCACATCGTCCAGCTGCTTCTGGGATACGGTGGTGGGAGCGTCCATCATCAGGTCCTGGGCGTTCTTGTTCATGGGGAAGGTGATAACCTCCCGGATGGATTCCTCACCGGTGAGGAGCATGATAATCCGGTCTACACCGGGAGCGGCACCGGCATGGGGAGGTGCACCGTAGGTGAAGGCGTTATACATGGCGGGGAACTTGGCCTTTACGTCCTCCTCACCCAGACCTACCATCTGGAAGGCCTTGACCATGATTTCCGGGTCGTGGTTCCGGACGGCACCGGAAGCGGTCTCATAGCCGTTGCACACCAGGTCGTACTGGTTGGCGTTGATGGCCAGGAGCTTTTCCTCATTGCCTTCCGCATCCAGCAGAGCCTGCATACCGCCCTGGGGCATGGAGAAGGGGTTGTGGCAGAATTCCAGTTCGCCGGATTCCTCGCCCATTTCATACATGGGGAAGTCCACAATCCAGCAGAAGGCGTACTTCTCCTCGTCAAAGTGGCCGGGAATCCGCTTGCCCATCATGGTACGGATGACGCCGGCGGTCTTCTGGGCGGCGGCCTTCTTGCCAGCTGCCATGCACACGAAGCTGCCGGGTTTCAGGTTCAGCTTCTCCACGAAAGCGGCCTGGCAGTCCGTCAGGAACTTGGAAATGCCGCCGGTGAGCTGACCGTTCTCATCCACCCGCACCCAGCAGGCCTTGTTGCCGGTCTGGACTTCCACATCGCTTAAGAGCTTGTCAATCCACTTCCGGCCCTGGGCAAAGTCATCCACCGCCACGGCCTTGACCGTTGCACCGCCGCCGAAGGGGCCGAAGCCGCAGTCTGCCACCACATCGGTAATGTCCTGCACCTCCAGGTCAATCCGCAGGTCGGGCTTGTCAGAGCCGTAGCGCTCCATGGCTTCCTTATAAGGAATATGACGGAAAGGAGCCTGGGAAACCCGCTCATACTTACCAAACTTCTGGAAAATCGGCACCAGAACGGTTTCCAGCACGGACAGCACATCCTCCTGGGAGGCGAAGGCCATCTCCATATCCAGCTGGTAGAACTCGCCGGGGGTACGGTCTGCCCGGGCATCCTCGTCCCGGAAACAGGGGGCAATCTGGAAGTACCGATCAAAGCCGGCGGTCATCAGCAGCTGCTTGAACTGCTGGGGAGCCTGGGGCAGGGCGTAGAACTTGCCGGGGTGGTTCCGGGCAGGCACCAGGTAGTCCCGGGCGCCCTCGGGAGAGGAAGCCGTCAGGATGGGGGTGGTGATTTCCAGGAAGCCCTGCTCCGTCATGGCCTGACGGATGGCTGCCACCACATTGCACCGGAGGATGATGTTCTGCTTCACCGCCGGGTTCCGCAAATCCAGATACCGGTACTTGAGGCGCACATTCTCATCCGCATCCTTGGACTTGTTGATTTCAAAGGGCAGGCTGTTGTGCCGGCACTTGCCCAGGACGGAAATCTTGGTGGGTACCACCTCAATCTCGCCGGTGGGCTGCTTGGGATTCTTGCTCTCCCGCTCCCGGACGGTACCGGTGACCTGGATGGTGGTCTCCTTGTTCAGCCCCTTGACAATCTTCATCATATCCTCGGTCTCCACCACAATCTGGGTGGTGCCGTAAAAATCACGGAGCACCAGGAAGGCAAAGTTGGCGCCCACCTCACGGACATTCTCCAGCCAGCCGGCCAGAGTGACCTCTTTTCCTGCGTCGGCAAGCCGCAATTCGCCGCAGGTATTGGTTCTGGATTGGAACATACGAAATATCCCCTTATTTCTATAAAATTTAGCCCTAACATTATTTCACAATTCCCCCGGAAAGTCAATGCTCAAAAGGGTATTTTTCCGGCTTTTCCCGAGGCTGCCGGAAGAATCGGGAGAAATTCGGTGGATTTCTCCCGCTCCTATGCGTTTTCTCCAAAAATCAAGTCTGCAATTTTCACAAATTTGCCAGCCCCCTTAAATTTTTTATGTGAATACTATGAAAAAGTAGATTTTTTTCTGATTTTTGGATTGATTTTACGGCAACTTTCGCATACAATAATTGAGCAAGCGTAATGGGAAACCATGCCGCCGCAGAAAATCGTTTGAGGTGATGGGTGCGTGCTGAATATTGTCCTGGTGGAGCCTGAAATTCCCCAGAATTGCGGCAACATCGCCCGTACCTGCGCCGCCACCGGTGCCCGTCTGCACCTGATCCGGCCCCTGGGCTTTGACATCTCGGAAAAAGCCGTCCGCCGGGCCGGACTGGACTACTGGCACTTGGTAGAAGTGCGGGTATACGACAATCTTTCGGACTTCTTCGCCAAAAACACCGTGAATCAAATGTGGTGCCTTTCCACCAAAGCCCCCCGATGCTACACGGAAGCCTGTTTTCAGGATGAGTGCTACCTGTTCTTCGGGAAGGAGACCAAAGGGCTTCCTGAGGACTTTCTGGAGGCCCACCGGGACAGCTGTATCCGGCTGCCCATGAATCCGGAGGCCAGGAGTCTGAACCTCAGCAATGCTGTGGCCATCACCGTCTACGAAGCTCTGCGACAGCTGAATTTCCCTCACTTACAAAAGGAAGCTCTGAAGAAACCGTCTTCGGCTGGATAGCGGATCTTTTTCCCCGTCCATGCAGAATGAAAAACAGGAAATACATACAGTATTCCCTTGTTTTCCATTCTTTTGTCCGGGAAAAAATCTCTCGCTCCCAGCTCTTGCCGATTTCATCAGAACTTCCCTGGAATACGGAAAAATGCGGGGTTCACCCGATAAAATGGAGGAATGACAATGAATTACAACAAGAAGTCTATTGAGGATATCTCCGTTGCCGGCAAGCGGGTTCTGTGCCGCTGCGACTTCAATGTCCCCACCAAGGATGGCAAAATCACCTCTGACAAGCGTATTGTGGCTGCTATGCCCACCATCAAGTACCTGGTAGACCAGGGCGCCAAGGTCATTCTCTGCTCCCACATGGGCAAGCCCAAGGGCGAGTGGAAGCCTGAGCTGAGCCTGAAGGTCGTGGCTGAGCGGATTTCCCAGCTGCTGGGCAAGGAAGTCATCATGGCTGCCGACGTGGTTGGCGAGGATGCCAAGGCCAAGGCCGCTGCCCTGAAGGACGGGGATGTGATGCTCCTGGAGAACGTCCGCTACATGAAGGGCGAGACCAAGAACGATCCCGAGCTGTCCAAGGAACTGGCTTCCATGGCTGACATCTTTGTAAACGACGCTTTCGGCACTGCTCACCGTGCCCACTCCTCCACCGCCGGCGTGGCTGACTACCTGCCTGCCGTTTCCGGCTACCTGGTTCAGAAGGAAGTTTCCATCATGGGCAAGGCTCTGGCTGCTCCCGAGCGTCCCTTCGTGGCTATCCTGGGCGGCGCCAAGGTTTCCGACAAGCTGAACGTCATCAAGAACCTGCTGGAGAAGGTAGACACCCTGATCATCGGCGGCGGCATGGCTTACACCTTCCTGGCTGCCAAGGGCTATGACGTGGGCAAGTCCCTGGTGGACAACGAGAAGATCGACTACTGCAAGGAAATGATGGCCAAGGCCGCTGAGAAGGGCGTAAACCTGCTGCTGCCTGTGGACACCGTGGTAGCCGACAGCTTCCCCTCCCCCATCGACGCTGAGATTCCCGTGGAAGTGGTGGACTGCACCGCTATCCCCGCTGACAAGATTGGCCTGGACATCGGCCCCAAGGCTTCCGCTGAGTTTGCCGCTGCTGTGAAGGCTGCCAAGACCGTGGTGTGGAACGGACCCATGGGCGTGTTTGAGAACCCCATCCTGTCCAAGGGCACCAAGGACGTGGCTCAGGCTCTGGCCGACTCCGACGCCGTGACCATCGTGGGCGGCGGCGACAGCGCAGCAGCTTGCGAGCAGCTGGGCTTTGCCGACAAGATCACCCACATCTCCACCGGCGGCGGCGCTTCCCTGGAGTTCCTGGAAGGCCTGGAGCTGCCCGGCATCGCCTGCCTGCAGGACAAGTAATTTCCCTCTGCTGATTACCGGGGCGGAGGATTCTCCGCCCCGGTACTATAAATAACCGTTATCTATTTTAAGGAGTAAGAAAATGAACAGAAAGTATCGTAAGACCGTCATCGCCGGCAACTGGAAGATGAACAAGACCCCCAGCCAGACCAAGGAATTCATGACTCAGCTGAAGGCCATCCTGCCCAAGGGCCGTTGGTGCGATGTGGCTCTGTGCGTACCTGCCGTGTGCATCCCCGCCGCTGTCCGGGCTATGCGTGAGACCCGGGTAGGCATCGGTGCCGAGAACTGCAACCCCAATCCCTCCGGCGCTTACACCGGTGAGATTGCCACCGATATGCTGGTGGACGCCGGCTGCAAGTACGTGATTATCGGCCACTCCGAGCGCCGCGCCATGGGCGAGACCGACGCCGATGTCAATGCCAAGGTTCTGGCTGCTCTGGAAGCTGGCCTGACCCCCATTATGTGCTGCGGCGAGACCCTGGAGCAGCGGGAAGCCGGCATCACCTCCGAGTGGATTGCCATGCAGATCAAGCTGGGCCTGAAGGATGTTCCCGAGGAGAAGATCCGCAAGGTGGTTATCGCCTACGAGCCCATCTGGGCCATCGGCACCGGCAAGACCGCTACCCCCGAGCAGGCTCAGGAGGTTTGCGAGGGTATCCGTACCGTGGTTCGCAAGCTCTACAGCTCCAAGAACGCCCGGGCTATCTCCATCTTGTACGGCGGCTCCATGAACGAGAAGAACGCCTTCGAGCTGCTGGCTCAGCCCGACATTGACGGCGGCCTCATCGGCGGCGCCTCCCTGGTGCCCGAGAAGTTTGTGCAGATCATCGAAGCTGCCAACCAGCCCACCGTGTAATTTATCCCATACGAGTCTGGAGCAGCTGCCAACGGCGGCTGCTCCTTTTTTAAGAGGTGCTGCTATGGAAACCCGAATCCTTCCGGCGGACAGTCCGGACACTCCGGAGATTGCCGGAGAATTCATCAAAAACGGGGGTCTCGTGGCCATCCCCACGGAGACCGTTTACGGTCTGGGGGCGGACGGCCTGAACCCGGAGGCAGTGGCCAAAATCTTCAAAGCCAAGGGCCGTCCCCAGGACAATCCCCTGATTCTCCATATCACCGGCCCGGAGCAGATCCCTTTGTACTGCCACCATGTCCCGGCTGCCGCCTATGCGCTGGCGGAGGCCTTCTGGCCCGGCCCCTTGACCATGGTGCTTCCTGCCCGGGATACGGTGCCCAAATGCACCACCGCCGGCCTTTCCACCGTGGGAATCCGGTGCCCGGACAGCGCCGTCACCCGGGCCATCATTGCCAAGGCCGGGGTGCCCATCGCCGCTCCCTCCGCCAACATCTCCGGCAAGCCCTCCACCACCACCGCTGAGCACGTGCTTCACGACCACGACGGCAGAATTGAGGCCGTGGTGGACGGCGGTCCCTGCCGGGTTGGAGTAGAGTCCACCATTGTGGACCTGACGGAGGACCGCCCCCGGCTTCTTCGCCCCGGCGGCATTACCCCGGAGCAGCTTCTGGAGGTTCTGGGGGATTTGGTGGTGGACAAGGCTGTCACCGCCCAGATTGACAAGGATGCGGTGGTGAAAGCCCCCGGCATGAAATACCGCCACTATGCCCCCCAGTGCCAGGTGCTGATTGTCTCCGGCTCCCGGGAGAAGGCGGCTGCCTACATCCGCCGCCACTTTGAGCCCGGGGACCGGGTGCTGTGCTTCCAGGAGGAGCTGCCCCTGTACGAGGGGTGCAATCCCCTCTCCTACGGTCTGGAGGCAGATGTTTCCACCCTCTCTGCCGGACTGTTCTCCGCCCTGCGGGAGTTGGACGACCCGGCGGTGCATCGGGTGTTTGCCCGGTGTCCCCAGGGAGGTGGCGTTGCCTATGCGGTGCAGAACCGGCTGAAAAAGGCCGCCGCTTTCCACATCATCGACCCGGAGCAAACCCTATGATTATTGGAATTACGGGGGGCACCGGCTGCGGAAAAACCACCGCTCTGGAGGTCATCGCCCAGCTGGGGGGGGTGGTGCTGGACTGCGACGCCATCTATCACGATTTGCTGAAAACCAACCAGGATTTGCTGGGGCAAATTGCCGCCCGGTTTCCCGGGACGGTGGAAAATAGTCAGCTTTTGCGGAAAAAGCTGGGGCAGGTGGTCTTTTCCGATCCCCAGGCTCTTTCGGATTTGAACGGCATTACCCACCGGTTTGTGTGTCAGGCGGTGAAGGAGGCTCTGAAAGACCGTCCTCCCCTGGCTGCCATCGATGCCATTGCCCTGGTGGAAAGCGGCCTTTCCCGGCTGTGTGATGTGACGGTAGCGGTCACTGCGCCGGTGGAGGTGCGGGTGGCCCGGCTCATGGTGCGGGACAGCATCCCGGAAAGCTACGCCCGGGCAAGAATCGCCGCCCAGCCCTCGGAGGACTTCTTCCGGGCGAACTGCGACTATGTGCTGGAAAATAATGGCACGTCCCAGGAATTCCGGGAAAAATGCCTTGCCTTTTTCTCTGGATTGGATATAATGAAGCCATAGGTTTCTTGAAAGGAGAAATAGAAAATGAACATCGAAGAACTGCGCCAGTCCCTGCTGCAGGCTCCCAAGAACGGTTATGCCGAACTGACGGACGCTCAGCGTGCCGAAATGGAGACCTACTGCAAGGGTTACAGCGATTTTATGACCGCCTGCAAGACGGAGCGGGAGGCTACCGCCTGGACCGTGGCTACCGCTGAGGCCCACGGCTTCAAGCCCCTGGTGCCCGGGATGACCCTCAAGCCCGGCGACAAGGTATACCACAACAACCGGGGCAAGAGCATTCTGCTGGCTGTTATCGGCTCTGAGAGCCTGAACAACGGTGCCAACATCTGCGCCGCCCATGTGGACTCCCCCAGAATGGACTTAAAGCCCAATCCCCTCTACGAGGATTCCGAGATTGCCTACTTCAAGACCCACTACTACGGCGGCATCAAGAAGTATCAGTGGGCTACCATTCCCCTGGCTCTTCACGGCGTGGTGTACCGGAAGGACGGCAGTGTGGTAACCATCACCATCGGTGAGGACGACAACGACCCCATCCTGTGCGTGTCTGACCTGCTCATCCACCTGTCTGCCGACCAGATGAAGAAGACCCTGGCTGAGGGCATTTCCGGCGAGCAGCTGAATGTGATTCTGGGCACCGAGCCTCTGAACGGCGAGGGCAGCGACCTGGTAAAGCTGCACATTATGAAGCTGCTGAACGAGAAGTACGGCCTCATCGAGTCCGACTTCCTGTCCGCAGAGCTCACCATGGTGCCTGCCGGCAAGTGCCGGGAGGTGGGTCTGGACCGGAGCCTGCTGGGCTGCTACGGCCACGACGACCGGGTGTGTGCCTATGCTGAGATTGTTCCCCTGCTGACCATGGATACCCCCAAGCACACCGCCGTGTGCATCCTGGCGGACAAGGAGGAGATTGGCTCCGTGGGCATCTCCGGTATGCAGAGCTCTGCCTTCGAGACCTTCATGCAGGATCTGTGCGACGCCACCGGTGCCAGCCTGAACCGCTGCTTTGAAAACAGCTTCTGCCTCTCCGCCGACGTGTCCAACGCCTACGATCCCAACTTCGCCGAGACCTGCGACCCCAGAAACAACAGCAAGCTTAACTACGGCGTTGCCATCTGCAAGTACACCGGTTCCCGGGGCAAGGGCGGCGCCAGCGACGCTTCCGCCGAGGCTATGGGCCATGTGCGTACTACCCTGAACAACGCCGGGGTGAAGTGGCAGATTGCCACCTTGGGCAAGGTTGACCAGGGCGGCGGCGGCACCGTGGCTGCCTACATGGCAAACCGGAACATCGTCACCGTGGACGCCGGTGTGCCGGTGCTGTGCATGCACGCTCCCATGGAGCTGGTCAGCAAGTACGACTGCTATATGACCATGCTTGCCTGTCAGGCCATCTATCTGGCATAAGCCAAAATATCTATCATACGCCCCATAGGGTGGTTCCTGAAAATCAGAGGATTTCGGGACTACGCTATGGGGTGTTTTTTATGGCATACTGCACAAAAAAACAACCTCATAATTGACTTGACAACCACTTCCAGAATTATGTAAAATAGATTTATATTCTCGGCAAAGAGGAATCGTACAGATTTTCCCTCATAGTTTCTTTTCTTCGGCCCCTGTATGGCTTTACTCCGAAAACATTTCTCTTTATCAGGCGGATTTTTTTAAGAATACGAAAAATAATGTCACAAAACTTGTTTTCAAGACATATATAGGTAAGGGCAAAAAAGGGATGCCTCCCTTTTCCCGCCCAGCTATCCCGGAACGGTTTGCCCATCTTATCGCAGAAAGGAACCGGTGAATAACATGACAAAACGAATTTGGGTTTTGACCCTCTGCCTGCTTCTGACCTTTTCCGGGCTGACCGCCTGCGGAAAATCCGGGGAGCCGGAGGCGGAGAGCACCCTGGATAACATCTTTACCACCCCCACCACAGAGGCTGCCTCCGCCCCCACCGCTGCCACAACGGTTCCCCCCGTTTCGTCAGGAGAAATCACCATTGGGAATTTAAGCCATGGCATAGGCGGGGAAAAGCTTACCGATGAGACGGGCACCTATCGATTATACGAAGGCGGGGAAATACACCTTCCCTATAACATATCGGCACCGGGACTGCAAAAGTATGGTGTGGGTATTTTGCTTTTTGTGGACGGCCATCCCCAGCCCTATAAAACAACATTCCGCGATACCTATGCATATATGCATACCTTCGACCTGGATTTCAAAGGCAATGCAGCAGACGAGCTGATTTTTACTCCGGTGGTAGGCAAAGCAGGAGATATGCTGGAGATTTATACCCTGAATATCAACTACCCGGACTATTTCCCTGGGGAAACCGATTTTGGATTTGCCCACACCAACGGCAGCGTCGCCGCCGGCACCAGGCTTTTGTATGAGGAAACACCGGGCACAGCGGTTTCCCCCGAAGAAGGCACCCAGGCATCCTTCTTTACAAAGGAATCCATTGACCTGACCAGCTCAGAAATATACGGCTGGTCTGCAGAAAAACTGCAATCCGAGGTGGAGTGGAACTTCACCCTAAAAGGGCAGGAATATGGAACTTTGGAAATCGGTTCTTTGGAGGAAGTGGAAGCCTGCTTTGAAATCTTCGGGAATCCCCTTATGGATTTTGGGCTGGTAGTGTATTGGAACAACGAACCGGTATGGATGGACGGAAGCCCCATGACGGAAATCCACACGGAAAACGGAAAAAAGACGGTTGTCAATCTCCGCATTTCCACAAAGAGCCTGGAGGCGGACGGGGCACTCTATGCCGTGCTGGTTCCCCGCAACTATCGCACCTCCGAAGCCGGTGCTTCCTGCTTTATTCAGCCCACAGCCACCTTCTATATCTCCCGCAATTAAAGAAATACGCCGAGAATTTTACCGGATTATACAGAAAGGATGGATGAATCTATGAAAAAACGATTGCTTAGCCTGACCCTCTGCCTGCTTCTGGCCCTGTCCGGGCTGACGGCCTGCGGAAAATCCGGGGAGCCGGAGGCGGAGAGCACCCTGGATAACATCTTTACCACCCCCACCACAGAAGCCGCCTCTCAGCCTACTGAACCCGATTCCCAGGCTACCGACCCATCGTCGCCGGAATCGCCGGATCCATTTTTTGGTGGTATTACTCACGGCTTTTCCGACGAAACCCTGAATAATGAAAAAGGACGCTACAACATCTATGAGGGAGGCGAGATGCACATTGATTACTTCATGGATGTCTCCGGAACTGTGGCAAAGGACGGCGTGGGACTTCTTGTGGTTCTGGACGGACAGCCCCAGCCCTACAAGACGGCGGAAGAGGACACCTACAGCTACCTGCATACCTTCTACCCCACCCCCGGAAAGCGGCTGGACATTGAAATGATTATGACCCCGGTCACCGGACAGGAAGGGGACACCCTGGAGCTGACAGTTTTCCATTTGCTGGGCCCTGATTATTACTCCAATCCCAATGAAATGGCACCGGGGATGCGGCAAACCGTCGGCTCCACCTTCGGCTCCACCCAGCTGGTATTCCAGGCCACACCCCCGAAGGCGGAGCTCCCGGATACGCCGGAGCGGGTGGCAGCCCAGTCTGTGGAATATCCGGACCTGACCAGCGGAGAGCTTGCCAGCTGGACCGCAGAGGCGCTGCAAACCGACAGCTCCTATGCGTTTGCCACCAACTATAACTGGAATTCCGGTTATATATTCGGTGTTTCCCCGGAGGAGAATCTGACGATTCGTTCTGAGGTGTTCGGCTCCACCGCCGTGGAATGGAGCTACATTCTCTATGTGAACCATCAGCCTGTATCCGTCCTTCCGGAAAACCAGGTGATGTTCCACACCCAAAACGGCAAGAAAACCGTCATTGAAACCACACTGGATATGTCCGGCTTTGACGGGGAGGGCATCATCTACGCAATGTTTTATGCCCGCAACTGGCGCGACTGGCCTTCTCTGAATTTTACTGCCCACCCCGTTTTCTCCTCTACCCATTATCTCACGGATGCTGAAAATCTTCAGGCTATGCAGGAAAAATACGACGAGAAACAGTAAAACATTCCTATTCGCAAATGAAAAACCGCGGGGCAATATTTTTCTCAGTCTATTCAGAAAGGAACCGGTGAATGATATGACAAAAAGAATTTTGGTTTTTACCCTTTGCCTGCTTCTGGCCCTGTCCGGGCTGACGGCCTGCGGAAAATCCGGGGAGCCAGAGGCGGAGAGCACCCTGGATAATATCTTTACCACTCCCACCACGGAAGCCGCCTCTCAGCCTACTGAACCCGATTCCCAGGCTACCGACCCATCGTCTCCGGAATCGCCAGTTCCATTTTTTGGCGGTATTACCCACGGCTTTTCCGACGAACCCCTGGAGAATGAAAAGGGACGCTACACCATCTATGAGGGGGGCGAATTGCACATTGATTATTTGATGGATGTCTACGGAAATGTGGCAAAGGACGGCGTGGGACTTCTTGTGGTTCTGGACGGACAGCCCCAGCCCTACAAGACGGCAGAAGATGACACCTACAGCTACCTGCACACCTTCTACCCCACCCCCGAAAAGCA
The DNA here is from genome assembly GCA_018713285.1 of Candidatus Faecousia excrementigallinarum. Taxonomy (GTDB): domain Bacteria; phylum Bacillota; class Clostridia; order Oscillospirales; family Oscillospiraceae; genus Faecousia; species Faecousia excrementigallinarum. The sequence continues at coordinate 634 of DVFK01000030.1, read as the reverse complement.
ACTGGACATTGAAATGATTATGACCCCGGTCACCGGGCAGGAAGGGGACACCCTGGAACTGACGGTTTTCCATTTGCTGGGCCCCGATTATTACTCCAATCCCAATGAAATGGCACCGGGGATGCGGCAAACCAGCGGCTCCACCTCCAGCTCCACCCAGCTGGTATACCAGGCCACACCCCCGAAGGCGGAGCTGCCGGATACACCGGAGCGGGTGGCGGCTCAGTCCGTGGAATATCCGGACCTGACCAGTGCAGACCTTGCCGGCTGGACCGCAGCGGAGCTGCAAACCGACAGCTCCTATGCGTTTGCCACCAACTATAACTGGAATTCCGGTTATATTTTTGGTGTTTCCCCGGAGAAGAATCTGACGATTCGGTCCGAAGTGTTCGGCTCCACCGCCGTGGAATGGAGCTACATTCTCTATGTGGACCATCAGCCTGTATCCGTCCTTCCGGAAAACCAGGTGATGTTCTGCACCCAAAACGGCAAGAAAACCGTCATTGAAACCACCCTGGATATGTCCGACTTTGACGGGGAGGGCATCATCTACGGGGTGTTTTATGTCCGCAACTGGAGTGACTCGTCTTCTCTGAATTTTACTGCCCACCCCGTTTTCTCCGCTACCCATTAT
>DVFK01000029.1 GCA_018713285.1 Candidatus Faecousia excrementigallinarum | reverse complement strand
CAGTACCACCCAGCATGTTCGACCACTGGTCGTTGCCGCCGAACTGCATGTTACAGCCGTAATGCTGGAACAGATAGTAGAAGTCGTAGGACTGCATAATCATGTAGTTGAACTCCAGGAAGCTCAGGCCCTTCTCCATTCTCTGCTTGTAGCACTCCGCCCGGAGCATATTGTTCACAGAGAAGCAGGCACCAACCTCCCGCAGCACATCAATATAATTCAAATCCAGCAGCCAGTCCGCATTGTTCACCATCTGGGCCTTGCCCTCGCCGAATTCGATGAACCGCTCCATCTGCTTCTTGAAGCAGGCGCAGTTGTGGTCAATGGTTTCTCTGTTCATCATGGAGCGCATATCCGTTCTGCCGGAGGGGTCACCAATCATGGCCGTGCCGCCGCCAATGAGGGCAATGGGCCGGTTACCGGCCATCTGCAGCCGCTTCATCAGGCACAGGGCCATGAAATGTCCCACATGGAGGGAATCTGCCGTGGGGTCAAAGCCGATATAGAACGTGGCCTTGCCGTTATCAATCATTTCCCGGATTTCCGCTTCGTTGGTTACCTGGGCAATCAAGCCTCTGGCTACCAGTTCGTCATAAACTTTCATACATACATCCCTTTCGTAAATAAATAAGCCCTCTGTCCACAAAGGGACAGAGGGCGAAAATACGCGGTACCACCTCTGATTCGACAGCACCTCACGATGCTGCCCTCGGTGCGTCCAACAACGCACTTCGCTGTATCGGGCGAACCCGTCCTCCCCTACTGGATTTCAGGCAGGCCGCTCCGGGAGGTATTTGGGCATCGGCTCTTACCGCCTCACACCAACCGGCGGCTCTCTGGAAGAGGGAACGATGCTTACTTTTTCCCTTCACTGCGTTATGAGCGTATCCTAACAAAAACCTGTCCGTTTGTCAAGTGCTTACCAGGCATGAATTTCCGTATTGGGATAATAATAGCCCAAAATTTCCAGATAATTGCTTCCCTTTTGTGCCATAGCCTCCGCTCCGTACTGGCTCAGTCCCACCCGGTGTCCGAAGCCCTTGGTGGTAATGGTCACGGTTTCTCCCACAATCTGCATGGCAAAAGCTGTGGAGCGCAGTCCCAGAAGCTGCCGCATCTGTCCGCCGTCAAATTCCTTTCCGCTGATGACCATGGCATCCACACCGCCGCCCCGGGTGTAGGTAACAGAATCCACCTGAAGCCCTGTATCCGGCAGTTCTATCCCCAGAAGAAAGGCAAACTTTTCTACCGGGAAGGTCACGGTGTCCATATAGGGCTCAGCCTCCTCTTCCCCGGGACTGTCCTGGGCCTGCAGGTAAGGAATATCCGTGCCCCAGACCGCAACCGCATCCTCCGTCCGGCCGCCGGAGCAGGAAAAATAAGTTGCCTCAATCAGTTCCCCCTGGTAAAGAAGCACCTGCCCCTGGGTTTCCTTCACAGCCTGGAGAACCTTGTCCACCGCCTCCTGACCGCCCCCTTGTTCCAGGTAGGTTTCCGGCGCACAATAGGCCTGGCAGCAGCCGGAATCCCAGCACACCGCTGCCTGAGGATGTTTCACTGGGTTTTCACTGCTCTTAATCGCCAAGGTTCTTGCCGCCACCGCCAGGGCTTTCATGGTTTCCAGTTGGAAATCCCCCGGCAGTTCCCCCAGAAGCACCCCCGCCAGATAGGTTTCCAGGGGAAGCGTTTCCACAGAACCATCCTGTTTGAGCAGCGTAATCTGCCGCTCTTGTCCTGCCTGGGTTTCCTCTGTCGTTCCCTGGGTCTCGGCTTCCGTTTCGGCGGATGTACTTTCCCCGGTCTCCGGCTTTTCATCCGGGGAGAGTAGCTGCCCCAGCATAAACGGCAGGGCAATGCATAAAATCACAGCCAAAATAGCTTCCTTCCCCTTCATTTGTCCACCTCCTTCCCAACATTGTAGCAAAAACCCGGCTTGCTTCCTGTCATTTTATACAGATGGATTCATCAATTTTATGTCAACACTTGACAGAATACACCCAAAGAAGTATAATTTAGTTACAAATTATTTCGAAACGGAGTCTAAAATGAAAAAAGCATTGCGAATCATTCTTGCAGTCGCCCTGGCCCTGGTGATTGTTATCTTTACCGCATGGTATTTCTTCGTATTTGACCGGGCCTTCACCCGGGATCTTTTATTACAGGGCGCCCGGTTTTTTGAGGATAAGGGAAATTTAAAGGTTTCTGCCTGGTTCTATGACCGTGCTTATGATATGGTCAGCGACAATGACGCCGTTGCGATTGAGCTTGCCCAGCAGTACCGGGACGACGGCAACTACACCAAGGCTGAGTATGTACTCTCCCACGCCCTGGAAGAAGGCGCAAGCGTAGATCTGTATGTTGCCCTGTGCAAAACCTATGTGGAGCAGGACAAGCTCCTGGATGCGGTGAACCTGCTGGACAATATCAGCAACCCGGAAATCAAAGCCCAGATGGATGCTCTGCGTCCTCAGGTGCCCACGGTCTCCCCCGAACCCGGCTTCTACAATCAGTACATCAGCATCACCTACACCTGCGGTGAAGGGGAGCGGATTTGCGTCAACCCCAACGGAGAATACCCCACCCAGTACAAAAATACCTATTCTGAGCCCATCACCCTCCACGACGGAGAAAATACGCTGTATGCCCTTTCCATTGGGGAAGACGGTCTGGTCAGCCCCCTGCTTATTTCCAGCTACACTGTGGGCGGTGTCATTGAGCTGGTAGAGTTTGCCGACCCGGCCATGGAAACCGCTGTTCGCAGCAGCCTGGGTGTTTCCGAAGATACCCAGCTTTACACCAATGATCTGTGGGCGATTACCTCCTTCACTGTTCCGGCAGACACCAAGGATTTCAGCGACCTGGCATACCTGTCTTATTTGCAGGAGCTGACCATCGCAAATATCACTGCAGACAATCTCTCTGCCATTTCCGGTATGTCCCAGCTGACAACCCTCTCCATAACCAACACCCCCGTATCCAGTGAGGAATTGGATGTTATCGGCTCCCTCCCCAAGCTGCAAAAGCTCACCTTGAAGAATTGCCGTTTGACCACTTCCGCCGGCCTTGCCAATGCGGAATCCCTGGTGTATCTGGATTTGCAGGATAACACCATCCGGGACATTCAGGCTCTTTCTTCCATGGCACAGTTGACGGAACTGTACCTCAGCGGCAATGCGGTGGTGGATCTGTCCCCCCTTGCCAATCTGAAAGAGCTGCAGATTCTGTATGCCGCCCGGAATGCCATTACGGACATTTCCCCTGTCTTTGGGCTGACAAAGCTGACCCAGCTGGACATCAGCGACAACAAGGTGGCGGATTTGAGCGGTATCGGGAATCTGACCCAGCTTCGCATCTTTCGGGCAGAGAAGAACAGCCTGACCGATATCTCCAAGCTGGGCCTTTGCACCAAGCTGGAGGAAGTTCTGGTGCCCCACAACAGCATTACGGACATCAGCGGTCTTTCCGGCCTGACAAGCCTTTCCAGCCTGGATTTCTCCTACAACCAGGTGACAAAGCTTCCCAACTTCTCCAAGGAGACGCTCCTTGTGACCCTCAACGGTTCTTACAATCAGATTGAGGATTTGAGCAGTCTGAGCGAGCTGCCCCGTCTGAACAGCGTATACATGGATTACAACGAGAATCTGTCCTCCGTGGAGCCTCTGGCAAAGTGCCCGGTTCTGATTCTGGTAAACGTGTACGGAACCAAAGTCACGGATGTGAGCATGCTCACCAGCCAAAGCATTGTAGTCAACTACAATCCCACCCAGGAATAAAAAACAGCCTCCGGCAAATCTGCCGGAGGCATTTTTTGTCAGAGTGAATTACCGGGCGATGAAGCCAACCTTCTTGTAGACCTTCCGCAGGGTCTTTTCGGCCACGTAGGAAGCTTTTTCTGCGCCGTTGCGGTAAACGGATTCCAGGTAGGCTTTGTCCTTCAGCAGCCGGAGGGTTTCCTCCCGGATGGGCCGCAGGGTTTCCACCACAGCTTCTCCTACCTTGGGCTTGAAGGCACCATAGCCCTGACCTGCAAATTCCCTTTCGATTTCTTCAAAGGACTTTCCGGTGCAGGCGGAATAAATGGTCATGAGGTTTGCCACGCCGGGCTTGTTTTCCTTGTCATAACGGACACAGTTTTCCGTGTCGGAGTCGGTAATGGCCCGTTTGAACTGGCGCATAATGGTTTCCGGTGTATCCATTACCAGAATCCGCCCGGTATCATCATTCTCAGATTTGGACATTTTCGCCGTGGGATTGGTCAAGCTCATGATTCTGGCGCCCACCTTGGGCACAAAAGGCTCGGGAATCTTGAACACGTCCCCGTAAACGCCGTTAAAACGCCGGGCAATGGTGTGGCACAGCTCCACATGCTGCTTCTGGTCCTCACCCACCGGCACCAGATCCGGCTGGTACAAAAGAATATCCGCCGCCATCAGGGATGGATAGGTAAACAGGCCGCCATTGATGTTCTCCGCATTCTTGGCAGACTTGTCCTTGAACTGGGTCATACGGCTCAGCTCCCCGAACATGGCATAGCAGTTGAGCACCCACCCCAGCTCTGCGTGCTGGCGTACATGACTCTGGATGAACAGGGTGTTCTTCTCCGGGTCCAGTCCGCAGGCAATATACTGAGCCAGCTGCTCCAGGGTGCGGCGGCGAAGATCCGCAGGGTTCTGACGAACCGTAATGGCGTGCAAATCCGCCATGAAATAAAAGCAGTCGTAAGAGTCCGCCCGCTCTGCCCAATTCTTGATGGCTCCCAGGTAAGAGCCCAGGGTCAGGTCTCCGGAAGGCTTGATGCCGGAGAGCATTCTCTTTTTGGTTGCAACTTCTTCCATATGGATGCCTCTTTTCCTTTTCTGTATCCTGAATATTCTACCACGGAACACAGAAAAACGCAATGTGAAATTGACATTTCTCCCGGGAGTGTGGTATATTATGGGGAGAATTTTAAGATAGAGGTATGTACTATGGACTATCAAGCCTTAGCGCAATTGCTGTTTCCCCATGTAACCGATACCCCGGAGTCCCTGGAGGAGAAATTCCCCCCCAGAAATCTTCCGGAAGGGGCTGTTGTCACCCGGATGGCTCCCTCCCCCACCGGCTTCGTCCATCTGGGCAACCTGGTGCAGGGTCTGACCTCTGAGCGTATGGCCCACCAAAGCGGCGGCGTGCTGTTCCTCCGGGTGGAGGATACAGATGCCAAGCGGGAGGTTCCCGGTGCCGTGGAGGTTTTGATTAACACCCTGAAGCACTACGGGATTCATTTTGACGAAGGTGCATCCCTGGATGGAGATGTGGGCATTTACGGACCCTATCATCAGCGGCAAAGAGCGGATATTTACCATGTCTATGCCAAGCAGCTGGTCTTGCAGGGCATGGCTTATCCCTGCTTCAGCACCGAGGAGGAGCTGGCCGCCATGCGGGAAAAGCAGGAGGCCAACAAGGAGACCACCGGCTATTATGGGCCCTACGCCATCTGGCGTGACCGTTCTCTGGATGAGATTCAGGCCCAGCTGGATGCAGGAAAGCCCTGGGTGCTTCGTTTCCGTTCCACCGGCAGCATTGAAAATCAATTCAAGTTTGACGATCTGGTGAAGGGCAAGCTCACCATTACGGAGAACAACATTGACCATGTGCTTCTCAAATCCGACGGCATCCCCACCTACCACTTTGCCCATGCGGTGGATGACCACCTGATGCGTACCACCCATGTGGTACGGGGTGACGAGTGGCTGCCCACCCTGCCCTTCCACATTCAGCTTTTCAAGGCTTTGGGCTTTAAGCTTCCCAAGTATGTGCACATTGGACCCTTGATGAAGATGGACGGCAATTCCAAGCGGAAGCTTTCCAAGCGGAAGGACCCGGAGCTGGCTCTGACCTACTACAAGGCAGAGGGCTTCCCGGTGGAGGCGGTCTATGAATACATCATGACCCTCCTCAACTCCAACTATGAGGACTGGCGTAGGGCCAACCCCATGGCACCTGCCTCTGATTTCAAATTCAGTCCCAAGAAGCTGAATCCTGCCGGCAACCTCTTTGACTACGCCAAGCTGACGGATGTCTCCAAAAACGAGATTGCCAAAATGGACGCAGAAAAGGTATATACTCTGCTTCTGGAGTGGGCTCAGGAGTTTGATGAGGACTTTGCCCGGAAACTTGCCGGCGACAAGGAATACGCACTGCGGATTCTTGCCATTGGCCGGGGCGGAAAGAAGCCCAGAAAAGATATGGCTACCTGGAAGGAAGCCAAGCCTTACATGGGCTTCTTCTATGACGAATATCTGGAAAAGCCTGTCTTTTCCTTCCCTGATTCCATCGTGTGGGATGCTCTGGAGCGATTCCTCAAGACCTTCTCCCTGGAAGACGATGCCAATACATGGTTTGAAAAGGTCAAGGCCATTACTTGCGACATGGGCTTCACCACGGATATGAAGGCCTACAAAGCCAGCCCTGAGGCCTATCCTGGAACCGTGGCGGATATTTCCACCATCATCCGTCAGACCGTTACCGGCAAGACCAACTCTCCGGACCTTTACACCGTTATGCAGATTCTGGGCTATGACCGGACTGTACAGCGGATTCAGGCCGTACTGGACACTCTGGCATAAAAAAAGCCGTTCCGGGCTTTGTCCCGGAATGGCTTCGTTTTCGTAGAAAGACAACCACCCGCTATGCGGGTGAGGCGGAAAAAGTTCTACTTATGGATGGAAATAAAAAACCTCCGATGATAGAGTAATAGCAGGTTCGCCAACCGCTAAAACAAGATCAAAGGAGGTTA
>DVFK01000028.1 GCA_018713285.1 Candidatus Faecousia excrementigallinarum | reverse complement strand
CGGGAGAGTGAGCAGGCTTCCACGCCCTGGATTTCCGGGGATGTGGTTGTGGATGTTTCCAAGGTTGACAACATCCGGTGGATAGAGATTGTGGACTTGTCGGGACAGACCCTTTACAAAGGAAAGCTGTTTCCTGTGGGAGTTCCGGGAATGGAGATTGACCCCAATCAGTGTGGCTTAGGCCTCATTGGGGCGGACGAAGAAAAGCTTATCTTGAATCTGTCTGACTTTGTGGACGGGGATATGGTGGATTATACCATCAAGCTGGATACCACCGATTCCATGAAACCCACCATCCTTTGGAGCAGTCAGGAGTAAGGTCACTTTGTGCATCCAATCCCCAACGAAGAAAAACGGAACAGGAAAGAGGGAAGAATGATGAAGAAAATCCTTTTCTATATTCTGGCAATCGGCCTCCTGCTGGGAGGGTGCGGCGGCAGGGAGCAGCCGAATAATCCCGAGGAGGCGTTTTCTTCCTCCCAGGTCATGCCGGAATACGATGTCCAAAATCAGTATCTGATACTAAATGCCAGCAGCTTTCTGGAGCGGGAGGGGGTTTTCCTGGGTACGGACTTGATTGGACACTATCTCAACTACTATGATGAGGCCAGCGGCATTTCCGGCGTGTTATGCGCCGACCCTGCCTGCACCCACGACTCCTCTGACTGCGGCGCCTATGTGGAAACCGGAGCCAATCTCTCCTATTATGAGGGAAAACTCTATTGGATTGCCAAAGAAGACCCCAGCGGACACAATTTTTATCTGTGGCGGGGGGACTTGTCCGGCAGGAACCGGGAGAAAGTAAAGACAATCGACTGGGAAGAGATCATCTTACCCTATCAGCCTCGGTGGTATGTGGTGCATCGGGGGAGGCTGTATATACAGGGGCATACCCAGGTGGTCACCGGCACGGAGGCTGGCTTCCGGGTGGCACTTCTTTCCACCTCATTGGATGGTTCCGAGGATTTTACGGTGCTGTATGATGAGACTTTTCCCCTGGGCGGACAGTCTTCCGTCCGTTTTGTGAAAAATGGGGTATATTTATCCATTGAATTGATTCATGATGATATGACCGCAGATCTCACCGTGGAAAGATACGACATAGCCGGGGACACCTGGGAAACGGTCTATGAGGAAAAGGGAATACAGGAAGCCACCAGGGATGTGTGGGTTACGGAGGAGGAAGAGATTTACATTCCCGGCAGTTCCGAAAATCGTATCTATGTCTGGAAGGTGGAGGATGGGAAACGGAAGGAGGTGCTGTCCTGGGAAAGTGAACAGGCTTCCTCGCCCTGGATTTCCGGGGACGTGGTTGTAAGTACGTCCCGGATCGATAACATCCGGTGGGTAGAAATTACTACCCTTTCGGGACAGACCCTTTACAAAGGAAAGCTGTTTCCTGCGGGAGTTCCGGGAATGGAAATAGATCCCAATCAGAGCAGCTTATCCCTCATTGGCGCAGATGAGGAAAAGCTCATTTTGAATCTGCTTGCCATGGACGGAACGGATGCTGTGGATTATACCATCAAGCTGGACATCACCGATTCCTTGAAACCCACCATCCTTTGGAGCAGTCAGGAATAAGGGAAGGAGCAGCCTATGGAACTGGAATTAAGAGAAGTGACCAAGAAATTCGGGGATAAGGTGGCACTGGACCGGTTCAGCTTCACCTTCCGCACCGGCATTTACGGCATTCTGGGGGCAAACGGCGCAGGGAAAAGCACCATGATGAACCTGATTACCGACAACCTCCGGCGGGATGGAGGCTCCATCACCTATGACGGTGTGGAAATCAAAAAGCTGGGAGCGGATTTCCGCCGGGTGCTGGGCTATATGACCCAGCAGCAGGGACTCTACGAGGGCATGACGGCGGAGAGCTTTCTCGTCTATATGGCAAGGTTGAAGGAGATTCCCAGAAAAGCGGTGCCGGGGGAGATTCGCCGGGTGCTGGAAATGAGCAATCTTGCGGATGTGAGCCATAAGAAAGTGGGGGAGTTTTCCGGGGGCATGAAGCAGCGTGTGCTGCTGGCCCAGGCATTGCTGGGAGATCCCCGGGTGATGATTCTGGATGAGCCCACCGCCGGACTGGACCCAAAAGAGCGGGCAAGGCTCCGGGACCATATCTACCGCCGTGCCCAGGACCGGATTGTGCTGCTGGCGACCCACATCGTCAGCGATATTGAAGCCATTGCAGACTGCATCCTGCTGATGAAGGAGGGCAGACTCCTGCGAGCCGGTACGGCGGCCCAGCTGATTGCCTCCCTCCCGGCGGACTGGAAGCCGGTGCTCCATGCCCCCAGTCTGGAGGATGTGTACTTATACTATCTGGGAGATGACAGCCATGAATGAGTGGAAGCGCATTTTCTCCCACCCCAAAAGGCGGCTTGCCTTTTTGTGCATCCCCCTTTTGTGCTTTGTCCTGTTCTTCTACCAAAAGGGCCAGGGGGATTTTGGGGCGCTTTTTACCCAGAGCCGGGACTACCGGGCACTTCTTACAACCTATGCCCAGTACACCCCTGCCCAGATTGCAGAGGACCTGTCCGCCAATTTCCCGGATACCGAAAATGAGCAGCGCCTGCTGGCTCAGGCGGAGCACGTGCGGGACTACGGGGCATATCTGGAGCGGGTGCAAAAGCAAGCTGCCCAGATGGGAGCAACCAGCATTTTTGGGACAGAAAAGGGCACCTTTACCTATCGGAACATTCTGAAAACCGCCCAGGATTTTGCCCACTGTACCGCCCAGGGGGTGCGTCTTGGCAATGACCGGGCGGTGGAGGATTGGCTCCAATTCTCCATAGGGGATTGGGCCTTTCTGGGGGTAATTTTGCTGCTGGTCATGTCCTTCCTGGAGGAAAAGCAGAAGGGACTGTCCGCCATTATCCGCTCCTGCCCGGCGGGACGGTGGAAGCTCCAGGCTTCCCGCCTGGGGGTGCTTCTGGTCTTTTCCGCCGCCATGACCCTCCTGCTTTCTGCCCTGCCCCTGGTGGTATCTCTGTGCCTGGACGGAGGCTGGGAGGGTTTGCTCCGGCCGGTGCAGTCGGTGGCGGCGTTTTTGAAGTGCACCCAGCAGCTGAGCATTTTGGGCTTTTTGGGTCAGTTTTTCCTGGTGAAAACGGCCTGCGGCTTCCTGCTGGGGGTGCTGCTGTGGTTTTTGCTCAGCTTCCTCAATCGCCCCCAGATGGGCTGGCTGGCAGCTGGTGTGGGACTGGCGGTGGAGTATCTTCTGTATACCTTCATTCCTGCCCAGTCTATCCTCAGCCCCTTCCGGGAAATCAATGTGTTTTCCTATGTGTTCCCTCTGGGACTGTATACCCAGTACACCAATATCAATTTCTTTGGCTTCCCCATGGGGCGGCAGGCATTTTTAATGGGGCTTCTGCTTCTTGGGGCGGCGGCTCTGGGGTCGGCAACCCTTCTGGTGCTGACCCGGCGGTATCCCTTCGGGAACCGGGATTTGCTGGGTAAGTGGGTTCACCGCTGGAACCGGGCCGGGGATTGGCTGCGAAGACCCTTGGGCGTGTATGGATTTGAGCTTTACAAGTTTTTGTTCATCGGCATGGGCGGCCTGTTTTTGATTCTGGGATTGCTTCTGACCCGGGATTTGAATTTCCATACCGATGCCTACCTGGAGGCTGAGGACCGGATTTACCGCCAGTATGCCCAGGAAATTCAGGGGCCAATCACCCAGGATACCTATGATTATCTGGCACAGGCCCGGGCTGCCCTGGAAAACAGCGCACTGGACACTTCCGAGTACGAAATCGCCCTGGATCGGATAGAGGCGGACATCGCCGGGCTGGATACAGGCGCCTGGTTTGTGTACCAGCCTATGTTTCTTAACTGCTACGGAACCAAATCCGCATTCCCTCAGCGGCAGAACGGACTGCTTGCTTATATCTTCCTGGTTGCCTGCCTGTCTGTCCTGTATGCCGGCGATCAGCAGGGGGATGTGCGGAAGGTGCTGTGCACCACACCCCGGGGACGGGGAAGGCTGTTCTGGACCAAATATGCCGTGGCGGTCACGGTTACTCTCCTGGTCTGGCTTCGGGTATTCGGTCAGGAGTGGCGTCTGAGTCTTGCCTATTTGGGCCAGGTTCTTACCGCAGCTCCCAGCAGCAGTATCTCCTTGATTGCCCATTTCCCCACCACCGTAGGGGGCACTCTGGTAATCTTCTACCTTTTCAAACTGGTCAGTCTGCTGATTCCAGCCAATTTGTGTGTGTTCCTGGCAGAGCGGTGCAAAACCTATGAAAAGGCGCTGCTCCTGGGTGGGTTGATTCTGCTGATTCCGGCGGCAGCCTACTACTTTGGAACCGATGCCCTGGTATTCTTCACCCCTGTCAGCTTCCTGGCAGACGGCTCTCCCCTGTTCCACGGGGCAGGAAATATCCCGGCTTTTGTTCTTTGGTTTCTCCTTTCCTGGGCTGCCCTGTATTTTGCCAAAAGAGATTGGTGCAGGCCATCTGCATAAAAAGAAAGCCACCGGATGAACCGGTGGCTTTTTCTTATCTGCGAAGGCTGAGTGCATTGTAGGGCGGGCGGATGTACCGCTCGTGGCTGGGGGGATTTGGTCGGGCGTGGACGCCGGAGACCAGACCCATCATGGCGTACAGGGACAAAATGGAGCTGCCGCCGTAGCTGATGAAGGGCAGGGTCAGACCGATAACCGGGGTGATGCCGATGCACATACCGATGTTGCTGAGAATCTGGAAAATCAGGGCGGAGGCGGCGCCGAAGCATACCAGCCGCCGGATATAGTCCTGGCTGTGGGTACCCACCCAGATGCACCGGGCCACAATCAGGCTCAGAAGAATAATCACAAACAGACACCCGAAGAACCCCAGTTCCTCGCCGATGGCGGAGAAGATGAAGTCCGTGTGCTGGGCGAACAGAGCGCCTTCCGTCTGGGTGCGGGTGCCCTGATACAGGCCCTGTCCCGTAAAGCCGCCGCCGGTGAGGGAGCGCAGACTCAGGGTGGTGTGGTAGCGTTCGTTGACGCCCAGAGGGTCCAGGGAGGGATCAAACAGCACCAGAATCCGTTTTTGCTGGTAGGGGTCCAAAAACTGCCAGATGATAGGGGAGGCAACCGCTATGGAGCCGCCGGCCACCAAAAACCAGATAATGCTGACGCCGCCGGCAAAGGCCATGCCGATGAAGATAAACACGAAAATCAGGGAAACACCCAAATCTCCCGAAAGCACCATGTTCACGCCTGCCAGAAGCCCCAGGTGGAATACCATATGGAAAACCGAGGGGATGGAGGAAATCTGATTCTGGTGGGAGGCCATGATGGAGGCCATAATGAGAATGTAGGTGATTTTGCAGATTTCCGCAGGCTGGATGTCCACGGGCATGAGAGGGATGTTCAGCCAGCTTTTGTTGCCGGAGCCGTTGTCGGTACCGAAGGGAATCAGCAGCAACAGCAAGAACATATTGAACAGCACCATATAGTAGCGGTGCTCCGAAAAGAACTCCACATCGATGGAGGAAATAATGGCGTACAGCACCACGCCCATACCGGCGGCAACCAGCTGAATAATCACATAACGCAGAAAGCCCATGGTATTGGTGGCACTGGAAATAATCAAACAGCCGAAGGCTGTGGCAACCAGGCAAAGGGTCAGCAGCACCATATCTCCCGTGCGGAAGAAGGTTTTTGCACCTTGCAAAACGCGACGCATGGCATCATCTCCAGGGAAAAGATTAGACACTTCATTGTACCATGATTCCGGAAGAAAGTAAACCCTGGCAAGGCGTGGAAAAGGAAATTTACAGATATTCCCCAATTCCTTTGATTGACAAGATTTTTTCGGGATGGTATAATTCTGTGTGAAAACCGCCGGGGTTTTTGCGGACAGAACCTCCTGAAGCCGTGGGAAGCTCTGGGGCAAAGACTGTGGCGGAATTTTTTCCAAGCAAAAGAAGTCAAAAGGAGGAAAAAAGATGAATTATCAGGAACTTGGCACAAAAATTCTGTCCCTGGTGGGCGGAAAAGAAAATGTCACCGGACTGACCCATTGTGCCACCCGTCTTCGGTTCAATCTGAAGGACGAAAGCAAAGCCCAGACGGACACCCTGAAAAAGACCCCCGGGGTTTTGGGGGTAGCCATCAGCGGAGGACAGTATCAGGTGATTATCGGCAACGATGTGAACCATGTATACAAGCCCATTGCCGAGGTGTGTAACCTGGGCCAGAATGAGGGAGCAAAGGCAGCTCCCCAGGAGAAAAAGAGTATCGGTGCCCGGCTCATCGATACCATTACCGGCATTTTCACCCCGGTGCTTCCGGCCATCACGGCTGCCGGTATGCTCAAGGCGGTGCTGTCCCTGCTGGTAGCCTTCAAGTGGGTGGACACCACGGCTGCGACTTACCAGATTATCAATTTCATGGCAGACGCAGCCTTCTACTTCCTGCCCATTCTGCTGGCAAACTCTGCTGCCAAGAAGTTCGGCTGCAACCCCTACCTGGCCATGATGATTGGCGGTATGCTGCTGCATCCCAACTTTGTGAACATGGTCAATGCCTCCAAGGAAACCGGTGAGGCTATCCGCCTGTTCTTTATCCCCATTTACAACGCAAGCTACTCCTCTTCCGTTATCCCCATCATCCTGTCTGTGTGGTTCATGTCCCTGGTGGAGCCCATTGCAGATAAGATTTCCCCCAAGGCCATCAAGTTCTTCACCAAGCCTCTGATTACCGCTCTGGTGGCAGGCGTGGTGGCTCTGGCGGTTCTGGGACCTGTGGGCTACATTATCGCCAGCTGGATTGCCACCGGCGTGACCATGCTCAACACCTACGTGAGCTGGCTGGTGCCCCTGATTCTGGGCGGTGTATTCCCCCTGCTGGTTATGACCGGTACCCACTATGGCATCATCCCCATCGGTATCAACAACCGTATGACCACCGGCTTTGATACCATCGTGTACCCCGCCAACCTGGCTTCCAACATTGCCCAGGGCGCTGCTGCTTTTGCCGTGGCTGTCAAGACCAAGAAGGCCGAGGTTCGTCAGGTGGCTTCTTCCGCCGGTATTACCGCTGTGTGCGGCATCACCGAGCCCGCCCTCTACGGTATCAATATGCGCTTTAAGACCCCGCTGATTTCTGCCTGTGTGGGCGGCGCTGCGGGCGGTCTGTTCATGGGCCTGTTCACCGTCAAGAACTACGGCGGCGGCTCTCCCGGACTTATGACCCTGCCCGGCTACATCGGCGGCGACAGCCTCCGGGATCTGATGCTGGCCTGCATCGGCGCAGCCATTGCCTTTGTGGTGACCTTCATTGTCTGCTTTATCCTGTTTAAGGATGAAAAGACCCAGGAGGAAGCTCCCCAGGAGGAAATTTCTGCCGAGGCTGAGGTTAAGGCCGGTGAAACCCAGATTTGCGCTCCGGTGAAGGGCAAGCTGGTTTCCATCTCCAGCGTCAACGACCCCACCTTTGCCCAGGAGATGCTGGGACAGGGTGTTGCCATCATCCCCGAGGACGGAACCTTCGTGTCCCCGGTGAAGGGCACCGTGCAGATGGTGTTTGAGACCAAGCACGCTGTGGGCATCCTCTCCGATACGGGCGTGGAGATTCTTCTCCATGTGGGCCTGGATACGGTGAACCTGAAGGGCAAATACTATGAAGCCCTGGTGAAGGACGGGGACACCGTGGATGTGGGTACGCCGCTTCTGAAGGCAGACCTGGCTGGTATCCGCAGCGAGGGTTATGATGTGATTACCCCCATCATCATCACCAACACCCCGGAGTGCACCCAGATTTCCAAGGAGCCGGAGGGCGAAGTGGAGCCCAAGGCACCGGTTATGAAAGTTGTCCGGTAAGGCATCGGCCTTCGCCGGAAAGGAGGATTCCATATGGCTTTAAGCAAGAATTTTTTGTGGGGCGGCGCCACCGCCGCCAACCAGTGTGAGGGAGCCTACCGGGAAGGCGGCCGCGGCCTTGCCAATGTGGACGTGATTCCCCACGGCCCGGATCGCCGGAACGTGATGCTGGGCAATCTCCACATGGACGAAATCCAGGCGGGGTACTATTACCCCGCCCTGGAGGGTATTGACTTTTACCATCACTACAAAGAGGACATCGCCCTCTTTGCCCAGATGGGCTTCAAGACTTTCCGTATGAGCATCGGCTGGACCCGCATCTTCCCCCTGGGAGATGAGGATACCCCCAACGAGGAAGGCCTGGCCTTTTACGAGGCGGTGTTCCGGGAGTGCAAGAAGTACGGCATTGAGCCTCTGGTGACCATCACCCACTTTGACTGCCCCATGCACCTGATCAAGACCTACGGCGGCTGGAAGAACCGGAAGCTCATCGACTTCTACAAGAAGCTGGTGACCGTCCTCTTCACCCGCTACAAGGGTCTGGTGAAGTACTGGATTACCTTCAACGAAATCAACATGATTCTCCACCTGCCTTTCATGGGTGCGGGACTGCAGTTCGAAGAAGGGGAGGACCAGGAGCAGGCCAAGTACCTCAGCGCCCACCACGAGCTGGTGGCCAGCGCCTGGGCAACCAAAATTGCCCACGAAATCGACCCGGAGAACATGGTGGGCTGTATGATGGCCGCCGGCAACTACTATCCCTACTGCTGTATGCCGGAGGATGTGTGGGCCGCCATGGGCAAGGACCGGGAGAACATGATGTTCATTGATGTCCAGGCCCGGGGCTACTACCCCAACTATGCCAAGAAACTCTTTGCCAGAAAGGGCATCCAGCTGAACATGACTGCCGAGGACGAGGCGATTCTCCGGGAGAACACCGTGGACTATATCACCTTCAGCTACTACTCCTCCCGGTGTATCACCACCCAGGAGAATGTGGGCGAGACCATCGGCAACGCCTTCAAGGGTACCAAGAATCCCTACCTGCCTTCCTCCCAGTGGGGCTGGCAGATCGACCCCCTGGGTCTGCGGATTACCATGAATACCCTCTACGACCGCTACCAGAAGCCCCTTTTCATCGTGGAGAACGGCCTGGGTGCCAAGGATACCCTGGTGCCGGACGGCAAGGGCTCCTACACGGTGGAGGACGACTACCGCATCGAATACCTGAAGGCCCATATCGAAGCTTTCAAGGCTGCGGTGGAGGAGGACGGCGTGGAGCTGCTGGGCTACACCCCCTGGGGCTGCATTGACCTGGTCAGTGCCAGCACCGGTGAGATGAGCAAGCGCTACGGCTTCATCTATGTGGACCGGAAGGATGACGGCAGCGGCACCTTTGCCCGCTACCCCAAAAAGAGCTTTCACTGGTACCGCCAGGTGATTGCCTCCAACGGCGAGGATCTGACCGTTAAATAAACCCCATAAAAATACGCCCTGAGGAATTCTCCTCAGGGCGTTTTCTTGTGGGAATGGTCAATAGCCCGGCATCTACAGTGCCGCCGGAAGGCCGTAGGTGCCAGACACCTGGGCACAGGGGCAATCAGCTGCCCAGGGGACGGCATTCCAGGGTATCTTTGTTCAGGGTATAGTAGGCATCGGCGGCGTAGTCGAAAAGATACAAGCTATCCCCGGAGGGGACGGCGGCAAGGAGGTAGAGGGTGTCTATGGGAATCTGGTTGGAACCGTCCTTGTCCATGCGGTACAGGATACCGGAGGTGTCCTGGAACCACAGATAGGATTCGTCCCAGAAAACCCGATAAATGGGCACATCCCCCAGCTTGGTAACAGCGCCGCTGCCCGGGTCGTAGTGGGCCAGGGTGCTGCCCTCCCGGAGATTTCCGAAATAGATACCCTCGGAGGTCAGCAGGAAGGAGCTGGCTACCACCTGATCTATGGCCTGCTCAGCGCCGGAATCCAGGCAGCGGATGACCAGACGGTTGTAATTATCCAGGTAGTACAGATTTTCCCCGTCGTAACCCAGGTTCTGCCCGGAAAAGCTGGGAAGAACCACCTGTCGCGCACCTGTAAGCAAATCCATCTTGTGCAGACCGCCCACCTTCGAATTGTCCCGGTAATAAAGGGCATTTTCATGGAGAAAGACGATGCTGTTATAGTCCAAGGAGAAGGATGTTTCCAAATCCAAAAGGCCGAAGAACCAGCTGGTTTCCTCGTTGGACTGGTAGACAACCGACTCTTTCATGGTGGAAAGATTCAGTTTTACCAGATCACAGTCCTGGGTGACGTTTTCGATGCCGGAATCTGGATGGTGGGTGGTGGTTTTGAGATAATAGACCTGATCTCCCTCCCCATAGCAGGAGCCGCTGGAATAGATGGTCCCGGACAGAGGGGAAAGGGGGAAGGGGATGACGGTTGCTGTGGGCTTGTGAATCAGGTTTTGGTCGAAGCTTCCGGGGACGAGGAGATAATCTTCCCATTCATACCAACTGGAGGTGGAGAGGTTGACACACACGGATGTCTCTTTGGGGGCGCAGCCGGTGAGCAGCAGTACCGGCAGACAGAGCAGCAGTGCTTTCCTGGCTGTTTTCCGTTTTAGCTGATAGTTGGTGTTCCGGCTGCGGATGCCCAGAAGCAGAAGCCCCATGATGAGAAGCACCCCCAGAATCAGCAGTCCCAGTTCTTTCCAGAGCAATTCCTCCTGACCGCCGTTGAGATAGATGCTGCCGATGGTCAGGGCCCAGGGGCCGGGGATGGGGACAAATACCTTGTTTCCGGCGACGGTCAGGAAGGGCAGAACCAGAATGACGATGCCGGCCATCAAAGTCCGGGCAAAATTTTTCAGCACCACCGAAAGGAAGAGAATCAGAAGGGCGGCATACAGATAGCCCAGTTCCTTCAGGGCAAATTGGAGCCAGAATCCCTGCCAAAGGCTCATATGCTTTCCGGCGTTTCCGAAGCTGAAAAGGGATTGGAGGGAGAAGCCCCCCTGGGGCAGACCGAACCGGAGGGCGCAGTACACAAGGGAGAAGGTCTGCAGGATTGCTGTCAGCAGGAAGGTCAGGGTCAGGGCAACCGTCACCTTGGACAGCACCTGATATTTGGCGCTCCGCTTCTGGCACAGCAGGATTTCGTGCATCCGGCAGGCGTATTCCTCGCAGAAAATGGGGGTCAGGAGGATGACCAGCGCCAGCAGGAACAGATAGTCCGGCTCCTGAGCGGTGAGCAGCACCTCCCAGCCGCCGGGATAGAGGAAGGAACGCTCCTCCATCTCCCGGACGAAGATGTATTGGGTGTATAACTTGGCAAGGCCGGTGTACTTGGCATCTTCCACCGACAGACGGTCAAAATCCTGCCGGTACTGGGCTTCCGTGATGTTTCCGGCATAGTAATCGTCTTTCAGCTGGGCGATGTCTGCGTGTATGGCATCCAGCCGCAGCATTTCCTCCTCCAGATACGCCCGCTTTTCCTGGGTCAAAGGGCCTTCCACCTGGGCAAGATAGGATTCGTAGACCTGCCGGTTGTCCTCCAGCTCCTGGTCATAAGGCCGGGTAAACAGCAGAAGCCCCGCCAGCTCAGCCACAAGGAGCAGCAGGATGATGGCCAGTCCCTTTCTTCGGAACAGGAGCTTTTTCCATTCATACATGACCATGGGGCTACCTCCTTTCCCTGCGGCCGGGGTGGAAGTGAAGAATCAGCAGCACCAGGGCTGCCATGGTAAGCAGCACCCCCGCCAGAACAAACACATACAGCTGCACAGGCAGACCCAGCACATTCACAAAGGCCGTATCAAAACTGATTTCCCGCACCATGACCAGCTCCATGGGATTAAACCATTTCAGTCCCACTCGGGTGCGGCAAAGCTCCTGCAGGACCACCAGGGCGAGAATGCCCCCGAGACCTGTCACAAAGGCGGTAAGCACCCGCCGCATCAGACAGGAGAGCAGGAGAACCAGGCATCCGCAGCCCAGAACCCCCAGGGTTTTCATGCAGCCGGACCAGAGAATAAACTGGCCGATGGTCATACCCAGGGGCCCAGCCTCAAAAAGCTGAATGGCATACAAAGGGCTACTCAGGGCTTCCCAATGACCGGACAGGAGCTGCAAAACCAGAAAATCCTCCCCAAAAAACAGAATGCACACCAGCACCACATACTGCACCGACGACAGAAACTTGGCGGCTACGGTGGCACGGCCTCCCAGCTTGGAGGTGCGCTGGAGCATATACATTTCCGATTCCCGCTCCGTCACAAACATGGTGCAAAGGCCGAACAGACACAAAAGAAGCACCAGCATGGCGGAATAATCGTGATTCAGCAGCACCTCAATATACCGGGTATCTGCAAAATCCGGGATGCTCCGCCCCTGGAAAATCCGGGTAAAGGCACGGCTTTCGGCACTGGGATAGGCTGCGCCGATGCCGTCATAAAAGGAAGTCAGATTCCAGGACTTCTCCGTGATTTCCAGCGCCTCATTGTGGTATAGATAGTCGTATTCCATCTCCTCAGCAAAATTGAAATGAAAGAAATGGTAATCCATACTTTCTGTGTCGGTGTAGGTGCCGGAGCCGGGGATGGAACGCAGGCTGAGACTGTCGGCCTTTTCTTTCAGAGGACCGTAAATGGTCATCAGCTCCTGCACCTTTTCTGTGGTGATGGGGCCTTTCCAGCGGTCATAGAATTGGTTATACAATTCCTGATAGGGGGCAAATTGCCCGATTTCTTTCCGGTATTCCCACTGGAGCTTCCAGCCGTTTGCCACAAGCAGCAAAGCAAGAAACACCAGCATCCATGGACTGAGAAAATTTTTCCGCCATTCAAACCCCAGAAGGGGGAGAAAGGATTTGTTTTTCACACAGACTCCTCCCCGCAGTGGTAGAGGAAAACCTCCTCCAGATTTGCCGGGACGGACACCGCATCCGGATGGGGCTTCTCCTGGGAAATCATCCGCAGGCGAATCCCGGAGCCTTCCCGGGCCGTGTTGGTGATGGTGTGGTGAATCAGCTGGGTGGGCACATCCGCCTCCGCCAGCTCCAGCGCCCAAACCTTCCCCTCCAGCTCCCGGCACAGAGCGGCAGGGGTGTCATATTTCAGAAGATTTCCTTCGTGGAGCAGAAGAATTTGGTTGGCAATGAATTCCACATCCGGGACAATGTGGGTAGCCAGCAGAATGATCCGGTTTTCCGAGAATTTGGAAATCAGATTCCGGAAGCGGATCCGCTCCCGGGGGTCAAGACCTGCCGTGGGCTCGTCCAGAATCAGAATTCCCGGGTCGTTGAGCATGGCCTGGGCAATCCCCAGCCGCTGGCGCATTCCGCCGGAAAGGGCACCGATTTTTTTGGAGGCCGCTTCTGTCAGGTTCACCGTATCCAGCAGCTGTGCGATTCGCTGCTGCCCCAGGGCCTTGGGGATGTCCTTCAGCACGCACATATACCGCAAAAACTCTGTGACGGTAAAATCCCGGTAGAACTGGGGATACTGGGGCAGGTATCCGATGTTGCTGAGAAAATCCGCCCCCATCTTCCGGATGTTTTGCCCGTTTATGTAGATTTCTCCCCCATCGCCTTTGATGATTCCCATAAACAGATTGATGAGGGTGGTTTTTCCGGCACCGTTGGTGCCCAGCAATCCATAGACGCCGTTTTCCAGGGTGGCGGAGAAATCCCGCAGGGCATATTTGCCCTTGTATTTCTTCTGTAGATTTTCAAAGCGTATTTCCATGGGACACCTCACTCCTTCTAATTGTATTTCTCCTTCATAGCCTGAAGATTTTCAGCATCCGTGAGATAATGGGTAGCGGAGAAAACGGGGTGGGCAGTAAAATTCAGAGAAG
>DVFK01000027.1 GCA_018713285.1 Candidatus Faecousia excrementigallinarum | reverse complement strand
AGACTGTATAAAGACCGAAATCCTGTAAAAATAGGCATATAGAATCCGTGCGGCTTCGTTTGCTGTATCACCGGTATCCCACAAGAAACTGGGAATCAACTTCTGACTGTTTTGCAGGACCGATCAGAAATCGATTCCCAGTGATTTATTCAATATCCAAATCCGGAGGGACGTCCAGCTGGTGGGGGACCGGACGTCCGTTCTTTTTTCGCTGGCGAACGCACTCGGTAAGCAGGTACTCGATTTGACCGTTTACTGAGCGGAAGTCATCCTCTGCCCAGGCAGCGATTGCTGCATACAAAGCAGCTGACAGACGCAGCGGGATTTGTTTTTTCTCCCCGGCCATCAATACAGACTGCCGGAATTCACCACCGGCTGCGCATCCCGGTTGCCGCAGAGTACCACCAGAAGATTGGAGACCATTGCAGCTTTTCGTTCTTCATCCAGGGTCACCACCTGGTTTTCATTCAGGCGTTCCAGAGCCATCTCAACCATACCCACAGCACCGTCTACAATCATTTTGCGGGCGTCAATGATCGCCGATGCCTGCTGGCGCTGGAGCATAGCAGCCGCAATCTCCGGCGCATAGGCAAGGTAGGTGATTCTTGCTTCCAGAATCTCCAACCCCGCCTGGTGAACCCGCTCCTGAATTTCGTCCTTGATTCGAGCGGCCACAACTTCGCTGGAACCCCGCAGGCTACCGTCATCTGCCAGACCGTCACCGGTGGTATCCACATTCGGTGCAACGTCGTAGGGGTAAATCCGGACAATGTTCCGCAATGCGGTATCGCACTGCAATGACAAAAACTCCTTATAATTTTCCACATTGAACACGGCCTTGGCTGTATCCACGATGCGCCAGGTTACCGCAATGCCAATCTCTACGGGGTTGCCCAGGCAGTCATTGATTTTCTGACGATTGTTGTTCAGCGTCATTACTTTCAGGCTCAGTTTGTTTCCGGCAGGTTCCATACCGGCCTTGTTCGCACCCTGAGCGACCTCCCGCACATCCCCGCTTTGGTTCAGCCGGGTTTTGGCGGCAGGGTTTACGCCGGTGCAGAAGGGATTTACAAAGTAAAATCCTTCGCCTTTGATGGTGCCAATGTAGTTGCCAAACAGGGTTAATACCAGTGCTTCCTGAGGGCGCAGCACCTTCAAACCACAGGCTAAAATCAGACCAAGAACACTCCAGATTGCGGCCAAGGCCAATACCACAATATTGGCAAAGTTCCAACCAATGGTGGATTGGGAGGCTCCGGACCAGATAAACCCGGCGATGGCAGCACAGTAAAGTACGAGAATGGCAATCAGTACAGGCATACCGTTTTTCTTGTTTTGCAGTATTTTTTCACGCATAGCTTTCTCCTCCTTGTCATATGCGTTTTCTGATATCAAAATAATATCATATAGATTCCCGGCTGTCAAGATGATAATATAGAGACCTTCCCCGGCGTGTGCTCAGCCGCTTGATTCCTGTCCTGAATATGCAAAAACAGCCAACACCGGGCAAACTGCCGGTGTTGGCTGTCATATTGGTTGGGTTTTGCCGTCAGGAGCCCAGGTTGGGAGTACGCCGGGCGTACATCCGGGCGAGGCCGCCTTCGCTGGTTTCCTTGTAGAGGTGGCTCAGGTTCAGGCCGGTTTCCTTCATGGCTTTGCACACCATGTCGTAGCTGATGTTCCGGGTGCCGCAGAGGAAATAGCTGAGGTTGCAGGCGTTCATAGCCCGCATGGCAGCCACGGCGTTGCGCTCGATGCAGGGAATCTGCACCAGACCGCAGATGGGGTCGCAGGTGAGACCCAGGTGGTGCTCCATAGCCATTTCTGCAGCGTATTCCACCTGGTCCAGGTTCAGGCCGTACAGTTCCGCCAGAGCTGCCGCCGCCATGGAGCAGGCGGTGCCGATTTCTGCCTGACAGCCGCATTCGGCACCGGAGATGGAGGCGTTCCGCTTGGTAAGGGAGCCGATGATTCCGGCGGTGGCCAGCCCCCGGCAGATTTCCTGGTCGGTGAGCTTCCGGGTGTCCTGAATGTATTTGAGGACTGCGGGCAGGACACCGCAGGCACCGCAGGTGGGGGCGGTGACGATGGTGCCGTTGTCGGCGTTCTGCTCTGCCACCGCATAGGCGTAGGCACAGATGAGCCGGCACTCCCGCACCTGGGGCACTTCCGTGGTCAGCTCCTGCTCATACAGGTACTTGGCCTTCCGCTGCACCCCCAGCCCCCCGGGGAGGGTTCCGGTGGCGGCAAGGCCGTCGGCAATGGTCTGTTTCATGGTCTGCCACACTTCCATGAGGAAGTCAAAAATCTCCGGCCCCTCGTTCATCAGCACATAGTCGCTGAGGCGGTTGATGTAGCGCCATTTGCAGAAATCGGCAATTTCCGCAAAGGAGTTTTCCGGGTAAATGTCCTTGCCGGAGACCTCCGGGTGTCCTTCAATGGAAATATCCCCACCGCCGATGGACTCCACCCGCAGATACCCGATTTCCTGTCCTTCTTTCAAAGCGTAAAAATCCAGGGTGTTGGGGTGGCAGTCAGGAAGATTCTCCTGGGAAAAGACGATTTCCGTGGGCAAAGGGGACAGCACCTGCCGCAGAACCCGGTCGGTGCCGTGGCCTACGCCGGTTTTGCTGAGAGAGCCGTAAAGAATCACCCGAAAGGCATCCGCCTGGGGATACTGGCTCCGAAACAGCAGGGCCGCCCGTTCCGGCCCCATGGTGTGGGAGGAGGAAGGGCCCTTGCCAATCTTGTAAATTTCACGAATGGATTTCATAGAAATACCTCAGTTGCATTTGTTATTCATCAGTATAGCAAATTTTGAAGGAAATTACAACGCCTTCCCAAAAATTATTCCCGGGGCAGAGCCTCCAGAGACAGCTCCCCCGCCAGCTTGAAAAGGGCGTCAGCCATCACCTGTTCCGTGGGTTTGTGCAAGGTTTCTGCAATCCGGCTGTAAAAGAGAACCACACAGGGCTCTAATAGCAAAGTCACCTGTTTCATGGAAACCTCCTGGAAAAATCGGATAAAAATGGTTGCCTCATCCTATGCAAACCCTTGACAAGTGTGCTACAATAATAGCAAAAAACACAAGTCTGAGAGGATGTCGCCTATGGCAAAGGACAAAAAGGTTGAGCAAATCACCGACATGGAGGTGGATTTTGCCCAGTGGTATACAGATGTATGCAAAAAGGCCCAGTTGATTGACTACTCTTCCATCAAGGGCGTGTTTATTTACCGGCCTTATGGCTATGCCATCTGGGAGAACATTCAGCGCCTGATGGATGCGGAGTTCAAAAAGACCGGTGCTGAGAATGTGTATATGCCCATGCTGATTCCTGAGAGCCTGCTCCAGAAGGAGAAGGACCATGTGGAGGGCTTCGCACCGGAGTGTGCCTGGGTTACCTACGGCGGCAGCGAGAAGCTGGAGGAGCGGTACTGCATCCGCCCCACCTCCGAGACCCTGTTCTGCGAGCACTTCCGGGACATCATCCAGTCCCACCGGGATCTGCCCAAGATGTATAACCAGTGGTGCAGCGTGCTCCGCTGGGAAAAGACCAGCCGTCCCTTCCTGCGGCACAGAGAATTCCTGTGGCAGGAGGGCCATACCATGCACGCCACCGCCGAGGAGGCCATGGAAGAGACCATGCGGATGCTGACGGTGTACGCCGACTTCTGCGAAAATGTCCTGGCTATGCCGGTCACCCGGGGCCAGAAGACCGACAAGGAGAAGTTCAACGGCGCCGAGGCTACCTTTACCATCGAGTGCATGATGCACGACCGGAAGGCTCTCCAGGCCGGTACCTCCCACTACTTCGGCGACGGCTTTGCCAAGGCCTTTGACATCACCTTCACCGACAAGAATAACCAGCGGGTCAACCCCCACCAGACTTCCTGGGGCGTGTCCACCCGTCTCATTGGCGGCATTATCATGACCCACGGCGACAACAACGGCCTGGTGCTGCCCCCCAAGATTGCCCCCATTCAGGTCATCGTCCTGCCCATCGCCCAGCATAAGCCCGGCGTTCTGGAAGGGGCGGAGGCTGTCCGTCAGCGGTTGGATGCCGCCGGCTTCCGGGTGAAGGTGGACGACTCCGACAACTCCATGGGCTGGAAGTGCGCCGAGTACGAGATGAAGGGCGTACCCCTGCGGGTAGAGTGCGGTCCCCGGGACCTGGAAAACGGCCAGGTGGTTCTGGTGCGGCGTAACGACGGCGAAAAGACCGTTGTGAAGCTGGAGGACCTGGAAAAGGCCGTGGCAGAGCAGCTGGAGCTGGTGCACCATGGTATGTACGAGAAGGCCAAGAAGAATCTGGAGGAGCATATTTACCCTGCTTACTCTCTGGAAGAGGCCAAGGAGCTGCAGCAGAAGAACGGCGGCTTCATCAAGACCATGTGGTGCGGCGAGGAAGCTTGCGAACTGAAGATGAAGGAAGTGGCCGGAATGTCCTCCCGCTGCGTCCCCTTCCAGCAGGAGCACCTGGCAGACACCTGCCCCATCTGCGGCAAGCCTGCCAAGAAGATGATCTACTGGGGCATTGCCTACTAATTATCATAATCACAGCCCCCGGAAGCTTCTGCTTCCGGGGGCTTCACTGTATTATAGCTGATTTTCCTTTTCCCGGATGGGAATTTCAATCCGGGTGATATAGTCCTCCGGGGCGTTGCTGATTACATCGTTGATGCCGGTTTCGTAGGAATAGCCGGTCAGCTCCAGCCCATGCTCTTTGGCATAGGCCATGATTTCCCGGTACTTGTCCGGGAGCCCCTCCCAGCTTCCCTTGAAGTGGGTGCGAAGGTAACGTCCTGCCGGCTGGATGTGGACGTTGGTTTCAATTTCCGCCTGGGGGATCTGGAGAAAAATTCCCCGGTAGTCCGTAAAATCCCCATGGTACAGGCTTTCCGCCGGAAGAATGGCGCCGTAGAGAATTCCATACATCCGGTAAGCGCTGTGCCGCCCCACCTCGGAGAACAGAAGCTCTGCCTCCTGCTCTGGAGGAATCTTCGGCGGGGTTTTCCGGAGGAGAAGCTTCTGGGCAGGTTTTTCCACCAGGGAATACCCACACAAATCCAAGTCTTTCAAAGAGGACAGCTGCTCCATCTGGTGCTGAAGGGCCTCCTGCACCTGGTTCAGGTGGGCGATGGTGTCCTGGATCTGCCGGGTTTTCTCCTGCAAAATGGTGTGGAAGGAATCGGTGGAGCGGTGAGCCATAAACTGCTGAATCTCCGGAATGGACACATTCAGCTCCCGGAGCATCAGAATGGTTTCCAGCACAAAGCATTGCTGATAGGTGTAGTAGCGGTAGCCGTTCTCCTTCACCACCGCCGGGGTGAACAGTCCAATCTGGTCATACCACATAAGGGTTTTCTTGTTGATGCGGTGCAGGGCTGCAAACTGCCCGATGGTAAACAGCCGATTGTTTTGGGACATTTTTTTATTTTCCCCCTTGACTATACAGTTACTGTATAGTTTACCATGAAGCATAGAAAAACACAACAGGAGGAAAATTCTTATGTCCGACAATCGGCTGGATCAGGATTTCCGGATTCCGGCCCTTCTGAAATTCACCGCTCCCACCGCCATTATGATGGTGTTTATGGCCTTGTATCAGATGGTAGACGGTGCCTTCGTGTCCCGGTTCGTGGGAGAAAATGCCCTGTCAGCCCTGAACATCGTGTATCCCATCCCCAGCATCATGTTCGCCTTTTCCATTATGCTGTCCACCGGCAGCAGCGCCATCATTGCAAAAAACATGGGAGAAGGGAATATGCACCTGGCCCGGGAGAACTTCTCCTTTTCCGTGGCGGTAGGTCTGGCTCTGGGCATTGCCTTTGCCCTGGTGGGAGCCCTTTTTATGGAGCCGCTGCTTCATTTGCTGGGAGCAACACCCCTTTTGTTCCCCTACTGCCGGGATTACCTGTTTATTCTGGTGCTGGCCTCGCCCTTGGCGGTCTTTCAGGTGCTGTTTCAAACCTATTTCGTCACAGCGGGAAAGCCCCAGCTGGGACTGGTGGTGACGGTTCTGGGAGGCTTGTCCAATATCCTTTTGGACTATGTGTTCATTGTGGTTTTCCATATGGGGGTGTCCGGTGCGGCCCTGGCTACCGCCATTGGCTATGCCATCCCCGGACTGTTCGGCCTTGTATACTTCCTGGTGAACCGAAAGGGCACATTGTACTTTGTGAAGCCTGTTTTCCGGGGACGGGTGCTGCTTCATAGCTGTACCAACGGCGCTTCGGAAATGGTGAGCAATCTGGCTCTTGCCATTACCACCTTCCTGTTCAACACTCTGATGCTCCGCTACGCCGGAGAATCGGGGGTGTCGGCCATTACCATCGTGCTGTACGCCCAGTTTCTGATGACCTCCGTATTTTTCGGCTTTTCCACCGGCGTCGCTCCCGTGGTGAGCTTCCAGTACGGCAGTGCCAACACGGTGCAGCTGAAAAAGGTGTTTCGCAACAGCCTGATGATTATTGGTGTCATATCGGTGGTGGTCTTTGCCCTGTCCCAGCTGTGCTCCGGTCCGGTAATCCGGGTGTTCGTAACCCCGGATAGCCCGGTTTTTGCCATCACCAGCCACGGCTTTGCCCTGTTTTCCATCAGCTTTCTGTTTACAGGTATCAATATCTTCGCTTCGGCTCTCTTTACCGCCTTTTCCAACGGTGTGGTGTCGGCGATTCTGTCCTTCCTGCGAACCTTTGTATTTTTGATTTTGAGCCTACTGCTTCTTCCCTGGCTTTGGGAGCTGGACGGTGTCTGGCTGGCGGTTCCGGTGGCGGAAATCCTGGCCCTGTGCATATCCCTTTACTACCTGGTGAAACTGAAAAAGGTATACCACTATTAAAAAACGCCCCCGGTGCAAAATGATATGCACCGGGGGCAGCTTCTTACTTTTTCCAGGCAAGAACCGCTTCAATGCCACGAATCAGGCCGTCAATTTCCTCCCGGGTGGTCTCCCGGCTGAGAGAAATCCGAATGGAGCTGTCGATGATCTCCGGGGGCAGATGCATGGCGGAGAGCACATGGCTCCGGTGCCCCTTGGCACAGGCAGAGCCTGCGCTGACGCAAATCCCCGATTCCTGCAAAATATTGATGGTGTTCTGGGTAGGCACACCGGGGATGGAGATACTGAGAATGTGGGGTGCCTGATGGGAGCCGTTGATGACCACCCCGTCCAGGGCAGAGAGCTTCCCAATGAGGGTGTGAAGCAGGGCTTTTTCCTGCTGGGTATCCACCGGGAAGGTGCTGCCAACGGCAGCGGCTGCGGCGGCAAAGCCTGCAATGGCGGGGGTAGCCTCTGTGCCGCTGCGGTATCCGTTTTCCTGTCCGCCGCCCAGCATGATGGGGGGGAAGGACTTAAGCCGGGGGCTGATATAAAGAGCCCCTGCCCCCTTGGGGCCGTGAATCTTGTGGGAGGAGATGCTGATTAAGTCCGCCCCCAAAGTCTTGGCCTGGAAGGGGATTTTCAAAAATCCCTGCACCGCATCCGTGTGGAAATAGCTTTCCGGGCAGAGCTTGTGGGTAAGCTTTGCCATCTGGCTGATGGGCATAACGGCGCCGGTTTCATTGTTTACCATCATAATGGAAACCAGAATGGTGTCCCGGCGGAGAGCCTGCCGGAGGGACTCCAGGGAGATGTTCCCTTCCTTGTCCGGCTGCAAATAGGTGACCTGGAAGCCCTGGGCCTCCAGCTGCTTCATGCAGTTGAGAATGGCATGGTGCTCCACGGCGGTGGTGACGATATGCCGTCCCCGCTTGCCCATGCGCTTGATGGTGCCGAAAACGGCCCAGTTGTCCGCTTCCGTACCGCCGGAGGTAAAAAATACCCGGTCCGGCTCAGCGCCCAGGGCAGAGGCAACCTTCACCCGGCAAGCCCGGAGCTGTCCTGCTGCCTCAATGCCGAAGGTATACAGGGCGCTGGGATTTCCCCAGCCGGAGGTAAGGGCCTGGGTAACGGCCTCTACTGCCTCCCGGCAGGGCTTCGTTGTGGCGGAGTTGTCAAAATAAATCATGGTTTCTCACTTTCCAACGCAAAAACGCTCAAAAATTCTGGCGGTGATGTCCTCCCGGATGGTGGCGCCGGTGACCTCACCCATGGCCTCCATGGCCGATTCAATATCCGTCAGCACCGCATCCGGGGTCTGTCCCAGCTGCATGGCCTGCAATACCCGGAGCATGGCTTCGTAGCTGCGGGCAATGGCGTCAAACTGCCGGGGATTGGTGAGGATGGAGCCGTCGCAAGGGGTGTTCCCCGCAAACATTTCATCCACCGTCTGCCGCAGCTGATCCAGGCCCTCTCCTGTCTTGGCGCTGATGGGAATAATGGTGGTAAAGGGCAAATCGCTGGGTACTACTACCGCCCCCAAATCGGATTTATTGATGAGGGCAATGGTGTTTTCTTTGGAGAGGCAGGTTGCGATGACTTCCTGATCCTCCAGGGTCAGTGGCTGGGAGCCGTCGCAGAGGAACAGCACCAGATCTGCGTTTTCCACCGCCATCCGGGAGCGTTCCACGCCCATGGCCTCAATGGCGTCCCGGGTCTCCCGGATACCGGCGGTGTCAATGAGCCGCAGCCGGGTGCTGCCCAGAAGGACGGTTTCTTCCACCGTGTCCCGGGTGGTTCCGGCAATGTCCGTGACGATAACCCGGTCGTAGCCTGCCAGGGTGTTCAGCAGACTGGACTTGCCCACATTGGGCTTTCCCACAATGGCGGCAGCCACACCCTGCCGGAGAATCCGCCCCTGGCCGTAGGTCTGCAAAAGGGCATAAAGAGCCTTGGCGTTGCTGCGGAGCATGGCGGCGTACTGTTTCAAATCAAAATCGTCAATATCCTCGTCGGGATAGTCCAATACCGCATGAAAATGGCTGCACAAATCCGTCAGCTGGTCATAAATGGGAGACAGCTTCTTCTGTAATGCGCCCCCTACCTGTCCGGCAGCGTTGGCGGCGGCATCGGCGGTTTCCGCTTCAATCAAATCGATGACGGCCTCCGCCTGGGTCAAAGCCAGCTGACCGTTTAAGAATGCCCGCTTGGTAAATTCCCCCCGCTGGGCAGGCCGGGCTCCGGCGGCAAACAACGCTTCCAGACCGGCGGAGAGTACCGCCGGGGAACCGTGGCATTGCAGTTCCACCGTGTCCTCTCCCGTGTAGCTGTGGGGGGCTCTGGCGCACACCGCCATGCACTGGTCGATGATGCGCCCTTCTTTATTCCGGATCGTACCGAGAATCAGCTTCCGGTTGGCAGCCTGGGAAAGGGGCTTCCCGGACTGGGGGGTGAACACCTTTTCCGCAACGGCAATGCATCCGTCTCCCGAGAGTCGGAGAATCCCGATAGCACTGACCTGCCGCCCGGTGGATATGGCGGCGATGACATGGGACATGGAAATCCCTCCTTGGGTAAATAAAATATCTCTAATATTTTATTATATCACTTACCCCGATTTTTTGCAACAAAGAACCGGAAAGACAGGGCATATTCCGGGAAAACAGGGACAAACTACCCGGGAGGTGAGCTTATGGAACAGCCCAATCCCAGAAAGGATCCCCTGTATCCCGGGGAGCTGACCCATGAAAATATCGCGGAGCTTTTTGCCGGGGCGGCAGACTTTGCGCCCCGGGAGCTGTATTGCTCCGGTTTTGTACTCCATACCTATGCCATTGACGGCCTGACCTCCGGCGGCTCGGCGTCGGAGTATGTTTTCAAGCCCATTGCGGAGCGCCTGCAAGGGGATACCATGGGGGAGCTTTACGACAATGCCCTCCATGGTCTCGTGTATAACTCCGTGGCAAAGCCCTGCAAGGATTTGCAGGATGCGGTGTTTTTCCTGGTGAACGGCTTTTGCGTGGTGCTGTTTGAAGG
The DNA here is from genome assembly GCA_018713285.1 of Candidatus Faecousia excrementigallinarum. Lineage (GTDB taxonomy): Bacteria > Bacillota > Clostridia > Oscillospirales > Oscillospiraceae > Faecousia > Faecousia excrementigallinarum. The sequence continues at coordinate 2,500 of DVFK01000027.1, read as the reverse complement.
CGTGGGAGCCATTGCCTATGAGGTGAAAACCCCGGAAAAGCGGAGCATTTCCCCACCGGAGGTGGAGAACACCGTCAAAGGCCCCAAGGATGCCTTTGTGGAAACCTTCCGCTCCAATACCTCCCTGATTCGCCGGCACCTGCGTACCCCCAAGCTGCGGATTTACGAAACCAAAGTGGGACGGCAGAGCCTGACCAATGTGGCGGTGGTCTGGGTGGAGGGGATTACCAATGGGGAACTGGTGGAGCGGATGAAAAACCGCCTGTCCCAGATTGACATTGACGGTTTCTTAAGCCCCGGCGCCGTGGAGGAGTATGTCACCGGCTCCCGAAAGACCGCCTTTCCGCTGCTCCAGACCACCGAGCGGACAGACCGGTTTTGCCGGGGAATCCTGGACGGCCGGGTAGGGCTATTAGTGGATGGTCTGCCTATGGGCTACCTGGCTCCTACCACCCTGGGGGATCTGATGGACAGCCCGGAGGATGAGAGCAAGGACTATGTAAACGCATCCTGTATCCGGGTGCTGCGGTACTGCGCCCTGTTTCTCAGTCTGGTGCTGCCGGGCATCTATGTGGCCATGGCCACCTTCCATCAACAGATGATTCCATTACCCCTGCTGCGCTCCATGATTGAAAGCAAAGCCCAGGTACCCTTTTCCACAGCGGTGGAGATTCTGGGACTCCTCATCGCCTTTGAACTGCTCCAGGAATCGGGGGTGCACCTGCCTCAGTCGGTGGGACATTCTGTGTCCATCATCGGCGGCATCGTGGTGGGTACGGCGGCGGTGGAGGCTGGGGTGATTTCGCCTTTGGCTTTGATTGCGGTGAGCATTGCGGGCGTGTGCGGCTACGTCCAGCCCAGCCGGGATTTTGCGGAGGCCATCCGGGTGTGGCGATTTTTGCTGACGGTACTGGGAGCCATGGCGGGACTTTTCGGGGTGACGGTGGGACTCATAACCCTGCTCATTCACCTTTCCGGGCTTACCGGCCTGGATGTGCCATACCTCTCTCCCTTTTCCCGGGGGAAGGGGATTCACCTGCTGCGCCGTCGGCTGAAAACGGAAAAGTTCCGCAATGAGGAATTGCGCCCGGAGAACAGGAGAAAGCAGCGATGAAGTATTGGGCATGGTATATTGGTGCGGTGGCGCTGGTGGCAATTCTGGGCTGGATGCCCTTTCAGGGTACGGACGTGGCAAGACTCAGGCCGGTGGAGCTGATTTCCGTATCCCAGGAGGAAAAACAGATTCTGGTGGAAACGGATACCGGGGACTCGGGCCGGGGACAGACCCTGGAATTGGCCCTGGCGGATTTGTATGACAGCACCCCCGGGGAGATTTTCCTGGAAACGGCAGAGTACCTGCTCATTACCCCGGAGACTCAGCCCCTTCTGCCGGAACTGACCAAAACCCTCCGCCCCTCCTGTAAAGTTTGCCTGAGGGAAGGGAAAGCGGATTTGGCAAAAGCGGCGGCATACCTGAGCGTCCACGAGCCGGAGCTGACCTTGCAGGACTACAGAACCGGGGAGAAGGATATTCCAAAACTTAAAATGGAAGGAGGCAGAGGTCAGCTTGTTCCGTAATTGTATATCTGCAAGACAAAAAAACATCTTTCTGATTGGGGCGCTGTCTGCCCCTCTTTCTACCCTGGCAGGCATGGACGGGTGGCTCCAAACTCTGTTGGCTGCGGTGATTGCTGGCGTGCTTGCTTATTTTGCCTGCCAATTTCAGGAGAAGTTGGAAACCCCGGGGAAGTGGTACCGGATTGTCCAAATCCTCTGGCTTGTGTTCCTGCTGGGACAGTTGGGGAAATGGCCGGCTCACACCTGGCCGGGAGGCACGGATTTTCCGGTGGTGCCCCTGACCCTCCTGGCCCTGGGAGCCTTTGCCAGCCTGGATGGTGGTTCCTGCGCCGCCCGGTGTGCAACCGCTCTTTTTTGGCTGCTTCTTATATTATATGGTGTGATTCTTTTCTCCGGCCTTTCGGAATGGGAGCTGAAAAACCTCAATCTGGAGTCTGGTATGGTTTCCTGGGAACTGCTGCTGGTGATGCTACTTCCGGCGGTGGCGGGCATGCTGCCGGGGGAGAGGGCGGGTGTCCGGGGAATCGCCGGGACAGCGCTGATGGCGGTGCTTCTCAGTCTCTGGACCATCGGCACCCTGACAAGGGGTGTGGCAGAGCAAGTACCCTGGCCTCTGTACGAATCCGTCAAGGGCATGAACCTCTTTGGGGTGGCAGAGCGATATGAAGCCTTTGTGTCCGTGACAGCAACCATGGGTTATTTTATCCTATTTAGCCTGCTGTTCTCCGGTATCGGAACCCAGGCAGAGGAAATACCCGGACTGGGGGGTAAAAAAGCCGTCGGAGCAGCTGGTGTCATTTCTGCCGCTTTGGTGTTGTATGTGCCTCATTTACCGGGGGAAATCCTGTTTTTTGGAGGGATTTTGTTCTGGCTTGTCATACCTGCCTTTGCGTCGTTCATAAAAAAGTCGAAAAAAAGAAAA
>DVFK01000026.1 GCA_018713285.1 Candidatus Faecousia excrementigallinarum | reverse complement strand
TAGCCGCCATAGGTATCCACAATAATCTTTCTGCCGGTAAGACCGGTGTCCCCGTCCGGGCCGCCGATGACGAAGTTACCGGTGGGGTTGATGTGGATGTGGGGCACCTGCTCCAAGGAGAAGCCGTACTGGGCCAGCACCGGGGCGATGACACCCTCCCGGATGTACTTCCGCAGCTCCTGGATTTCAAAATCGGCGCTGTGCATGACAGAAACCACCACGGCTTCAATGCCCACCACCTGATTGTTCTCGTCATACTCCGCCGTCACCTGGGTCTTGCCGTCGGGACGGAGCAGGTCGTTGCTGCGGATGCAGGCGGTGAGCCGGTTGGCAAGAGCCCGGGCCATGGCGGCAGGCAGGGGCATCAGCTCCTTGGTCTGGGTGCAGGCACCGCCGAACATCATGCCCTGGTCTCCTGCGCCGCCTACCTGGTCGTTGGTGCCCAGGGCAATGTCGGCAGACTGGGTATGAACCCGGCACTGGATTTCCACGGTATCGGCATCAAAGCCGCACTCCGGGTACACATAGCCGATTTCCCGGATCACCTGCCGGGCTACCGCCGGGTAGTCCACCTGGGCACGGGTGGTAATCTCGCCGCAGATGAGGCAGAAGTTGGTGGTGACCATGGTTTCGCAGGCTACCCGGGAATCCGGGTCCTGGGCAAGGCAGGCATCCAGGATGGCATCGGAGATGGCGTCTGCCACCTTGTCCGGGTGGCCGCAGGTAACACATTCAGAGGTAAAGAGTCTTTTTTCCATATATGATTTCCTTTCTGGCGCAGGGGGAATTTCCCCAAAAACATAAAAAATCCGCACACCGAAGATTCGATGTGCGCTCTATCGAATCCTCATCTTTCGTTTGCCGCCGGATTTGGCACCTTGAATTAACAGGTTGCCGGGTTTCATCGGGCCGTTCCCTCCACCACTCTTGATAAGGCTTGTATGCAGTTGCCATATATTTTACTGTTTTTTCTCCATTTGTCAACCCCTTTTTCCCTTTTCCCCGGGAAAAATTCATAAAACATTCATAGACATTTCCTGGGAAAGCTGTTATGATATACCCACTATGTTGTAGGAGCTGATGGCTTTGAAAAATCTTCGCAGCCGCTTTGAGCGGTTTTGCCTTCGCAACCAGCGAAAAGGCATCCCCAACCTCATGCTGTATGTGACCGTGGGAAGCGCCATTGTGTATCTCATCAGTCAGTTCACCCAGACCACCACGCTGTACTCTGTGCTGGCGTTTAACCGGAGCCTCATCTTACAGGGGCAGGTGTGGCGGCTTTTCTCCTATGTGTTTACCGGCACCAGCGGAAGTTTTGTGCTGGCTCTCATCAGTCTGTACTGCTACTACTCTCTGGGGCGGGCGGTGGAAGCCCGGTGGGGTACCTTCCGGTTCAACCTCTTCTACTTCACCGGCATCATCCTCATGGATGTTTTTGCCATGATTTTCTCTTCCCCCTCCTTTATGCTGTTCTGGAGTGATGGACTGCCGGTGCTGTTTCCTGCGGAGGCGTATTATACCAGCATGGTCACCTGGCTGAATCTGAGCCTGCTGATTGCCTTCTCCACTCTGTATCCCGAGACCCACTTCCTGTTCTTCTTCATCATTCCGGTAAAGGCCTGGATTTTTGCCCTCATATATCTGGGACTGATTCTTTTCAATGTGTGGAACCTGTCTTACCCTGTATTCTATTTCCCCCACAACCTGTTCCCGCTGATTGCCCTGGCCAACTACTTCTTGTTCTTCGGCAAGGATGTTGCCAATCTTATCCCCATGTCCTGGCGGGTAAAGGCCCGGCGGACCGGCGGCTTCCATAAGCCCCAGCCCAAAACCGGCCCCATCCCCTTCCATCCCGGACAGAAAGCCCAGACCCAGACTCCCTATCATCACCGCTGCACTGTCTGCGGCCGCACCGATGTGTCCAATCCGGAACTGGAGTTCCGCTACTGCTCCAAGTGCAACGGCTACTACTGCTACTGCGAGTATCACATCAACAACCACACCCACATTCAATAATCCCCAAGGAAGGTAACGCATGCTTACAAAAGAGGAATTTCATCAGCTGTTGGCGGAAGGTCCCCTGCTCCTGGACGGTGCCACCGGCTCCAATCTGCAAAAGGCGGGAATGCCCAGAGGCTGCTGCACGGAGCAGTGGATTCTGGACAATCCCCAGGCCCTGACCGACTTGCAGCGGCAATATGCCGAAGCCGGAAGCCGGGTGCTCTACGCCCCCACCTTTCAGGCCCAGCCCATTGCCCTGGAACGGGCAAACCTGGCAGACCAGACCGAAAAAGTCAATGCCCGGCTGGCACAGCTGACCCGCTCCGCAGCCCCCGGCTGTCTGGTAGCCGGAAACCTCACCACCTTAGCCACCTTTGCAGACAGCTTTGACCCGGAGAATTTTGACCTGCTGGTGGAAAACTACAGCCGTCAAATTCGGGGACTGGTGGACGGGGGTGTGGATCTGCTGGCAGCGGAAACCCTCATGTATCCTCTGGAGGCAGAGGCCATTCTCACCGCCGCAGAGCTGGAAGGGGTCAGCACCGTGATGTACTCCTTTACCATGCAGCCCGACGGCGCCCTTTTCTCCGGCATGGACGCTTCCAAAGTCCTCTCCGAGCTGGAAGATGCCGGTGCTGCTGCGGTGGGCTTTAACTGCGTGGCGGCAGATCTATTCACCGCCGGACTGGTGAGCAAGCTCAAGAGGCGGCTCAAAGGCCCCATTCTCTGCAAGCCCAACGCCGGAATCCCGGTCATCGGTTCGGACAACCTGCCCCACTACCCCATGGAACCGGAGGAATTTGCCGGAATCCTGGCAGATTGCGCTCAGATGGGCGCTTCCATCCTGGGCGGCTGCTGCGGCACGGACCCCCGCTTCATTGCCGCTTTGAAGCACACCCTTTCCTGAAATACACCGTCTGCCCTCCCCGGGCAATGTCATTAAGTTAATGGCATAAGCCATGGAGAGGAATCAAGAAGAATGCGTGCATCCGTATCTGGATGCACGTTTTCTTTTAAAAAGGCGTGACAAGTAAGCAGATTTTTCAATCCGCTTAAAAAGA
>DVFK01000025.1 GCA_018713285.1 Candidatus Faecousia excrementigallinarum | reverse complement strand
ATGGGTAAATTTTTTGCAAATGCTTGCAGTTTTAACCGCTTCCTGCTATAATGTAACCAATTATGTGTATGGATTAAAGGAGTGCCCATGTCAGAACCGAAATACCGGCTGGAAGGGATTGTGCATACCCGGGATGAATCCATGGAGGACTTTGAAGGGCCTCTGGATGTTATCTTCCTGCTGCTGAGCAAGAATAAAATTGATATTGAGGATGTGTCCATTACCGCTATTTTGGAGCAGTACCTGGCCTACCTGGATGAAATGAAGCGGCTGGATATGGAAATCGCCAGCGAATTTATCACCATGGCGTCCCACCTGATGCTGATTAAGACCAAGATGCTTCTATCCTCGGCGGAGGCTGCGGAGGCGGAAACAGAGCTGGATTTGCTGCGTCAATCCCTGCTGGAGCGCCGCCGCCGGGAGGCCATGGACCAGATTCGCATTGCTATCACCCTTCTGGAGCCCCGGAACGAAATCGGCAGAAGTATGTTCACCAAGCAGCCGGAGCCCCTGAAACGGGATGGTACCTACCGGTACCGCCACGAGCCGGAGGACTTGCTCCGGGCGCTGGACGAGATTTCCCAGCGGAACCAGCGGCGTTTGCCGCCCCCCACCGCCAATTTCAAGGGAATCGTTGGCAAGGAGCCCTACCCGGTGGCAAAGAAATCCGGGCAGCTCCTCCGCCGCCTGATTCTCCGGGGCGTGGAGCGGCTGAAAAACCTGTTCCGGGGAAATCGGAGCCGGTCGGAGATTGTGGCTACTTTCCTGGCAATTCTGGAGCTGTGCAAAACCAACTCCGTAACCCTGGAGGACGATGTGTCCGGTGAAAACCCCAATGTCCGCCTGATCAAGGCACCGGAGCAGACTGAGAAGGAGCATTCTTAATGGACCAGACAGAATTACAACGTGCAATCGAGGCCATCCTGTTTGCCGCAGGAGAAAGCGTGGAAATCTCCCGCCTGGCTATGGCCCTGGAAACGGACGAGAAGGAAATCCGGGAGGCTGCGGATGCCCTGGCTGACCAGTTGGCCTTTGACCGCCGGGGAATCCGGATTCTTCGGCTGGAAAACAGCTATCAGATGGTGTCCTCTCCCCAAATGGCGGACTTCATTACAAAAGCCCTGGAAACCCGGAAGCCCCCCAAGCTCTCCGCCTCCCAGCTGGAAACCCTGACCATTGTTGCCTATTATCAGCCGGCTACCAAGGCCATGGTGGAGCAGATCCGGGGCGTGGACAGCAGCTATTCCATCTCCGGGCTTTTGAACAAGAAGCTGATTCAGGAGGCCGGCAGACTGAATGTCCCCGGCCGTCCCATCCAGTATAAAACAACTCCCAATTTCCTGAAAACCTTTGGCCTTACCTCCCTGGAGGAGCTGCCGGAGATTGAGAAGGTGAATCTGGGCGAGCCGGTGATACCGGAGGAGGAAGGGGAAGAACCTGCAAAGGAGGGCTAAGGAATGCTTTGGCTGATTATCCCCGGGATACTGATTCTTTTCTGCTTGCTCCCTCTGGGAATCGGCGCTGTATACGGAAAGCAGGGGCCGAAGGTTTATCTTATTATCTGGAAGGTTAAAATTCCCCTATACCCCCGAAAGCCCAAAAAGCCCAAAAAGGAAAAAGCACCGGTAAAACCCTCCGGCAATCCCCCCCGGCAGGAGAATAAACAGGAACCGGTCCTGTCAAAAGGGCAAAAACCTACCAAAGAAGCAAAACAGGAAGCTTCCCCGGCAAAAGGGAATAACCCTCCCGAAGAAGCCAAGCAGAAAGAAGATGCCCCGTGGGATTTTGAAAAACTCAAATCCCTTCTGCATCTGCTTGTCCCTTTCCTGGGAGATTTGCGGCGGAAAATCCGCATCACCCGGCTCCAGGGGTATCTGCTTCTGGCAGGAGGCGATCCCTGTGACCTGGCGGTGAACTACGGAAGAGCCTGGGCGGCCCTGGGAAACCTGCAGGCACTACTGAACCGGGCGTTTGTAATCAAAAAGCAGGATTTGCAGGTGGGCTGTGATTTTGCCGGAGATAACACTTTGTTCTATGGAAGAGCAGATATTACCATAACCCTGGGACGGCTTCTGAGCCTTGTCCTGCGCTATGGTTGGAAATTGCTGAAAAGCACCAAAATGAAAAAAGGCGGTGGCGTGAAATGAGCCAGAATTTACCCAATATGTTGGATAGAACCATTACTAAAATCCGAGAAATGCTGGATTCCAATTCCGTGGTGGGCGACCCCATCACCGTGGGGGACAATGTTACCATCCTCCCCATTTCCAGAATCAGTGTGGGAATCGGCGGGGGCGGCTCTGACTTTTCCAGTAAGGTTCCTAACAAGGAAAATCCCTTCGGCGGCGGTGTGGGTGCCGGTGTCCGGGTGACTCCGGTGGCATTCCTCATTATCAAGGACGGCAGTGTGCGGATGGTTCCCGTGACGGCACCTGCCAATACCACCGCAGACCGGATTGTGGAGCTGGTGCCGGAAACTCTGGACAGAATTGCAGATTTTATCGATTCCAGAAAGAAAAACCAGGAATAAGGGAAAATCCCGGGGACAAACTATCCCGGGGTGATGAACTTGAGACGAATATTTGCAGGGGTGGCGGTCGGAATTCTGGCTGCCATCTTGTTTCTGCCGGTAAAGGCCGGGGCAATCTCTGCTGAGTGTGCCATTTTGATTGACGCCCAAACCGGGCGGGTGCTGTATGAAAAGAAGGCAGAGGAAAAGAGCCTCATTGCCAGCACCACCAAGATTATGACGGCGCTGGTAATCTGCGAGCAAACCAACGTTCTGGACCGGGTGAAAATTCCCAAAGAGGCCGTGGGCATCGAGGGCTCTTCCATGTACCTGAAGGAAGGGGAAGTGCTGACGGTTCAGGAGCTGCTTTACGGACTGATGCTTCAAAGCGGCAACGATGCTGCTGTGGCACTGGCTATCTATTGCGGCGGCACGGTGGAGGGCTTTACAGAGCTGATGAATGACAAAGCCCACCGGCTGGGGATGACCCAGTCCCACTTCGCCAATCCCAACGGCCTGGACAGCCCGGGGAATTACTCCACTGCCCGGGATATGGCCATTCTTACGGCCTATGCCATGCAGAATCCCATTTTTGCCCAGACCGTCAGCACCAAAACCATTACCATCGGTGAGCGGTGCCTGCGGAACCATAATAAGCTCCTTTGGCAGCTGGAGGGTGCAAATGGGGTAAAGACCGGCTATACCAAGGCAGCCGGACGGATTCTCATATCCAGCGTTACCCGGATGGGACGGCAGCTGATTGCCGTCACCTTCAATGACCCCAACGACTGGCAGGACCATAAAGACTTGATTGAAGACGGATTCTCCCGGTTTACGGTACAAAAGCTCATCCACCAGGGGCAGACCCTGGGGCAGCTGGAGCTGGCGGGGGGACAGGAAGCATCAGTGGATTTGATTGCGGCAGAGGATTTTTCCTATTCCCTGGCCCAGGGAGAACGGGTGACCATTTCCCTGCCGGAGGCGGGGTTTGCCTATGCCCCGGTGGCAGAGGGGCAGGAGGCAGGCTTTGCCCATATTCTGGTGGACGGAACCGCCGTGGCAAAGGTGCCTTTGGTGTACGGAAAGACCATAGAGCGGGCAGATTAAGAAAGGAGCCGGGGCATGGAAGGACGGATACAGAAAATCATGGCCAGCCGGGGGGTAGCCTCCCGCCGTGCCTCGGAGGAATTGATTTTGCAGGGGCGAGTCACCTGCAACGGAAAGGTCTGCGGTCTGGGTGACCGGGCAGACCCAGAGAGAGATACCATTTTGGTGGATGGGAGACCCCTCCCATCCACACCAGAGGCAATTTACATTATGCTTTACAAACCCAGAGGCTATGTAACTACCCTGTCTGACGAAAAAGGCCGGAAAAATGTCTCCCAGCTGGTTTCCGACTGCCCCCAGCGGGTGTACCCGGTGGGACGGCTGGACATGGATTCGGAGGGGCTGCTCCTTCTGACCAACGATGGGGAGCTGGCCAATCACTTGATGCACCCCAGCCATGTGGTGGATAAGGTGTACCAGGTGTGGGTGCGGGGCTTCACCCCAGAGGGGCTGGAAAGACTATCCCAGCCCATAGAGCTGGACGGCTACCGGATTCGAAAACCCGATGTGAAGTTTCAAAAGAAGACCGGGGACAAGGCCCTGCTGCAAATCACCATCCACGAAGGCCGGAACCGGCAGATTCGCCGGATGTGCGCCATTGCCGGGATGGAAGTACAGCGCCTGAAACGAATCCGGGAGGGAAGCCTCTCCCTGGGGCAGCTGCCTCTGGGAAAATGGCGGTACTTAACAAAAGAAGAAGTAAAGACCCTTCGGGGCTGATTTCCCGGGAAATGAATTGGAGAGGTACATATGAAAGAGGATTTTCTTGCATTGTTACAGGAGCGATACCCGAAACTGTCCAAAGGACAGCGGGCAATCGCCGATTATTTGACAGAATCCTTTGATAAGGCTGCCTTTATGACTGCCAACAAGCTGGGCAGAGCCACAGGCGTTTCCGAGTCCACGGTGGTGCGTTTTGCCACTGAGCTGGGCTATGAGGGCTATCCCGGTATGCAGAAGGCCATGCAGGAATCGGTGATGAACCGCCTGACCTCCGTCCAGAGAATGGAGGTGGCCAATGACCGGATGGGCCACACGGACCCGGTGACCTCCGTGCTCCAGTCGGACATGGATATGCTCCGCCAGACCTGCGAATCGGTGGACAGGGAGGCCTTCCGGGCTGCGGTGGAGAAGATTCTGGGAGCCCGGCGGATTTATGTGGTAGGTTCCCGGTCTGCCTCTGCTCCGGCATCCTTTTTGTCCTATTATCTGAACTATATGTTTGACGACATCCACACAGTTACCGCCTCCGGCTTCAGCGAAATGCTGGAGCGGATTGCCAAAATCGGCCGGGAGGATGTGGTGATTGCGTTCAGCTTTCCCAGATATTCCTCATCCACCATCAAGTGTGTTCAGTACTGCCGGGGGGCAGGTGCTACGGTGATTGGCATTACCAATAGTAAGCTCTCTCCCTTGGCGGAGTACTGTGATTTGGTGCTGCTGGCCAAGAGCAATATGGTGTCTCTGGTGGATTCCCTGGTGGCACCTTTGAGCCTGGTGAACGCCCTGATTGTGGCCCTGGCCACAGCCCGGGAAGAAGCCCTGGCAAAAACCCTGGATATGCTGGAAAAAATCTGGCAGGAGAATAATATCTACGAAAGGCGGGCTGACCAGATATGAGGTATGACGGCATCGTCATCGGCGGCGGCCCTGCAGGAATGTTTGCAGCCATCGTGGCGGCCCAGAGGGGGCAGAAGGTTCTGCTTCTGGAGCGGAACGACCGGCTGGGGAAAAAGCTCCTCATTACCGGAAAAGGCCGGTGCAATGTGACCAACCACTGCTCCGCCCAGGAGGTGCTGGCCAACATCCCCAGAAACGCAAAGTTTTTGTATAGCGCCCTGGAGAAGTTTCCCCCGGAGAGAATTGAGGCCTTCTTTGAGGAGCACCAATGCCCCTTGAAGGTGGAGCGGGGTAACCGGGTGTTTCCCGTTTCTGACCGCTCCGCCTCCATTCTGGACTGCCTGAAAGCCCAGCTGGGAAAAGCCGGTGTCCATGTGGAGCACCATCGGGTGCTGGAGATTCTCCAGGCGGAAGGTACGGTCACCGGGGTAAGAACCCAAAGTGGTACATACTCTGCCCAGTGGGTGATTCTGGCTACCGGCGGCCTTTCCTATCCCACCACCGGCTCCACAGGGGACGGCTATACCATGGCAAAAGCCCTGGGGCATACCATTACCCCCACGGAAGGCTCCCTGGTGCCTCTGGAAACCGCCGGGGACATCTGCCAGCGTATGCAGGGCCTGAGCCTTCGGAATGTGGGAGTGAAGCTGGTAAACGCCGAAGGAAAGGTGCTATATCGGGACTTTGGAGAGCTTCTCTTTACCCACTTTGGGGTATCTGGCCCCACGGTTCTCAGCGCCAGCGCCCACCTGAAAGGGGAGGCGTGCCGCCTGCTTCTGGATTTGAAGCCGGCTCTGGAGGAAGGAAAGCTGAATGACCGGATTCTGAGGGATTTGGAGATGTACCAGAACCGTACTATGGAAAACGCCCTGACGGATTTGCTGCCTCGCTCCATGATTCCTGTGGTGCTGGATATGTTGGAGATTCCCCGGGAGCTTCAGGCCAATTCCCTGAAAAAGCAGCAGCGAAGGGCGCTGGTGGATTTGCTCAAAGCCTTCCCGGTGGAGATTCTGAGAAAGCGCCCGGTGGCGGAGGCCATTATCACCTCCGGGGGCGTGAAGGTCTCGGAGGTAGACCCCAAAACCATGGCCTCCAAAAAGGTCCAGGGGCTGTATTTTGCGGGCGAGATTCTGGATTGCGACGCCTACACCGGCGGCTTCAACCTGCAAATCGCCTGGGCCACGGCTTACGCAGCTGCCATGGGCGTTTCCGGGAATTTTAGTTGACAGAACGAGAAAAATGTGGTATTTTTTATCTGTTAAAAGCGCAGATGGGGAGTTTTCCTTGGAAAAGGATTGCAGAGAGCGTGGGGCTGGTGAAACCACGCACCAGGTCCATGGAATTGTCGCCCCGGAGCTTCTTTCCTGAAATTCAGTAGGGAAGGACGGCTGGGCTCGTTACCGCCTGATGAGTGCCCGCTTTGCGGGAATTCAGGTGGTACCGCGGAAAGTATTTTTCGCCCTGAGCAAATTTTGCTCAGGGCTTTTTATTTTGAAAAAGGAGTGTTTTTTTATGGCGAAGGAACTGCCGAAGGTTTACGAACCCCAGCAGGTGGAAGCAGAAATCTATAAAATGTGGGAGGATAACGGGTATTTCCGTCCCACGGAGCAGGAAGGGGCCAATCCCTTTACCATCGTTATGCCGCCCCCCAATGTCACCGGCCAGCTGCACATGGGTCACGCCATGGATGCCACCTTGCAGGATACCTTGATTCGGTTCAAGAGAATGCAGGGTTACAGCGCCCTGTGGGTTCCCGGCGTGGACCACGCAGGCATCGCCACCCAGATTAAGGTGGAAGAGGAGCTGCGGAAAGAAGGACTGACCCGGTACGACCTGGGCCGGGAGAAGTTCCTGGAGCGGGTCTGGGACTGGAAGCACAAATTCGGTAACCGGATTGTAGAGCAGCAGAAGAAACTGGGTGCCTCCTGCGATTGGGAGCGGGCACGGTTTACCATGGACGAGGGCTGCTCCAAGGCAGTGCGGGAAGTGTTCGTCTCCCTGTACGAAAAGGGCCTCATCTACAAGGGCAGCCGGATTATCAACTGGTGCCCCCACTGCGTCACCGCTTTGAGTGACGCCGAGGTGGAATATGTGGACAAGCCTGGCCACCTGTGGCACATCCGTTACCCCCTGGCTGACGGCACCGGTGAGGTGATTGTGGCTACCACCCGTCCTGAAACCATGCTGGGCGATACCGGCGTGTGTGTCAACCCCAATGACGAGCGTTACACCGCCATTGTGGGCAAGAAGGTGATTCTGCCCCTGGTGAACAAGGAAATTCCTGTGGTGGCAGACGACTACGCCGAGATGGACTTCGGTACCGGCTGCGTGAAGATGACCCCTGCCCATGACCCCAACGACTTCGAGGTGGGTCTGCGCCACAACCTGGAGGTAATCCGGGTGCTGGACGACAACGGCAAGGTCAACGCCTACGGCGGCAAGTACGAGGGTATGGACCGCTACGAGGCCCGGAAGGCCATTGTAGAGGATTTGAAGGAGCAGGGCTACCTGGTGGAGGTGGAGGACTACTCCCACAATGTGGGCACCTGCTACCGCTGCCATAACGATGTGGAGCCCATTATCTCCGCCCAGTGGTTCGTGAAGATGAAGCCCCTGGCAGAGGAAGCCATCCGGGTGGTAAAGGAAGGGGAGACCAAGTTCGTTCCTGAGCGCTTCTCCAAGACCTACCTGAACTGGATGGAAAATGTGCGGGATTGGTGTATCTCCCGGCAGCTGTGGTGGGGTCACCAGATTCCTGCCTGGACCTGTGCCGACTGCGGTCACATTACCGTGTCCCGGGAGGATGCCTGCAAGTGTGAAAAGTGCGGCAGCACCCACATCGAGCGGGATCCGGACGTGCTGGATACCTGGTTCAGCTCCGCCCTGTGGCCCTTTGAGACCCTGGGCTGGCCGGAAACTACGGAGGATTTGAAGAAGTTCTACCCCACGGATGTGCTGGTCACCGGGTATGACATTATTTTCTTCTGGGTTGCCAGAATGATTTTCTCCGGCTGCGAGCATACCGGCAAGACCCCCTTCCACACCGTGCTGATTCACGGCCTGGTCCGGGACGACAAGGGCCGGAAGATGAGTAAGTCCCTGGGCAACGGCATTGACCCCCTGGAGATGATTGAAAAGTACGGTTGCGATGCCCTGCGGATGAACATGGTCACCGGCAACTCTCCCGGAAACGATATGCGCTTTTATGTGGAGCGGTGCGAGGCCATGCGGAACTTTGCCAATAAACTGTGGAACGCCAGCCGTTATGTGCTGATGAATCTGGGTGAGGATGCAAAGAACTGCCTGCCTGCCCTGGATGCACTGACCATTGCGGACAAGTGGGTGCTTTCCAAGCTGAACCGCCTGATTGCAGAGGTCACGGAGAACCTGGAGAAGTACGAGCTGGGCGTGGCTGTGCAGAAGGTGTACGACTTCCTGTGGGACACCTACTGTGACTGGTATATTGAGCTGACCAAGGCAAGACTCTATAGTGAGGACGCTGCCCAGAAGCAGACCGCCCTGCAGGTTCTGGTGTATGTGCTGGATCAGACCCTCCGGCTGCTGCACCCATTCATGCCCTTTATCACCGAGGAAATCTGGCAGAGCCTGCCCCACGAGGGAGAAGCCCTGATTGTGGCCAAGTGGCCGGAGTACCGGAAGGAGCTGGAGTTCTCCGCCGAGGAGTCGGAGATGGAATCCGTAATGAATGCCATCCGTGCCATCCGGAACCGCCGGGCAGAGATGAATGTGCCCCCCTCCAAGAAGGCAGCTCTCTATGTGGTCACCTCCAAGCCCCAGGCATTTTCCGAGGGCGAGGGCTTCATCCAGCGTCTGGCCTACGCAGACCAGGTGAGCCTGCTGGATAAAGAGCCTGAGAACCTGGACGGCATGGTGTGCTGCACCACTGCCGACGCCAAGCTCTACATCCCTATGGGACAGCTGGTGGATGTGGCCAAAGAGCTGGAGCGGGTAGCCAAGGAGCTGGAAAAGGCCAGAAAGAACCTGGCTATGATTGAGGGTAAGCTCTCCAATGAGAAGTTTACTGCAAGAGCCCCGGAAAGCGTAGTAAACGCCGAGCGGGAAAAGGCCCAAAGGGCCAAAGACCTGATTATGCAGCTGGAGCAGAGCGAGGAAGCGCTGAAAAAGCTGTAACCCCAATAAGCCCCAAAGCGGCAGATAAATCTTCGGATTTATTTGCCGCTTCTTTCTTTATGCCCCTGATTCCGACTGCAAATATGGAAGAAAAAATCTATACTATTTCCAAATGAAAGGAGGAAGCAATTATGCAGTTAACCAGCTTTCTGGAAAATGGGCAGCTGACCGTTGCGCTGACAGGGGAGATAGACCACCATTGTGCAAAAGCCTATATTGAGGCCATAACCGGCAAAATAGAGGCCTACAATCCCAGTGTGTGTCAGCTGGATTTTCAGGAGGTAACCTTTATGGATTCTTCCGGAATTGCGGTGGTGATCAATGCCCTGCGGTGTATGGCAAGAATCGAGGGTAAGCTCGTGCTGTGCGGCTTGCCCAATCAACCCATGAAAGTGTTCCGGGCTTCCGGAATCGATAAACTTGTGGATATTAAGGAGGCAGTGTCGTGAAATTTGAAAACTATATGATTCTGGATTTTCCCAGTAAAT
>DVFK01000024.1 GCA_018713285.1 Candidatus Faecousia excrementigallinarum | reverse complement strand
TATATTACTTATCTGTCCAATAAATCGGACTAAAAATCCCTGTCGGAGATATATGCATATATCTCCGCTTTATGTGCTATTTATTGTAGCATACCGTCATAAAAAATGCAATTACTGTTCATTATTTTGTGTATTACCACAAAAATCGTCTCACTTTGGAAGTGAGACGATTCAGTCTAAGATTATCTTTCTATAATGTACTGCCGGTACCAGGTACAGGCGGTTTTCAGGGATTTGGAGAGGTGGGTTTTGGGGCCGGAGAGGATGGTGAGCTTGCCGGGGTTTTCCGGGGGTTCCGGTAGGGTTATGGGGGTGACGGACACCACGTTGCCGACACAGTCCGCCAGCACCAGGCCCTGATCCCGGGTCTGAATCAGGCCCTTTATCCGGTAGGTTTCCTCTGCAAACATCTCGATAAACTTGGACAGCTCATAGACGGAAATCTCCGGGCTGAGGGTTATGGTGGTTTTCCGGCTGGTAAGGTCTGCAACCAGTGGCAGGTTTTCCCGGTCCCCTTCCTGGGACTGGGAAAGGATTTCCAGAAAATTGTCAGGGATTTGTCCGAAACTGGTCTCCACCACGGGAATGTCCGGCCGCTGGCCCAGAATCAGCTCCCTTGTCTTTTCCAGCTGCTCCGGGGTTGCCTTATCGATTTTGTTCAGCACCACCACGTCCGAGGCCGCCAGCTGGCGCACGCAGGATCTGGCGGTGGCGTATACCTTGGGAAAGCGCACGGCGTCCACCAGGCAGATTCCTCCCATATAAGCAATGTGGGGAAAGCGGATTGTCTTTGCAAAGAGCCGCCGCACCCCGGTGGGGTCAGACAGGCCGGAGGCCTCCACCAGAATGGTCTCATCAACGCCGCACTGGGAAAGGGCCTTTTCAAACTGGTCCAAGCGGCAGGCACAGAACACGCTGCCGCCGGAAATCTCCTCCAGCACCGGGGACAGCTCTTTCAGAAGGCTTCCGTCCACCCCCGCTTCTCCAAACTCGTTGATAATCAGCCGGATTTTCTCCCCGGAGAAAAGGGGAAGGAATCGGCGCAGGAAAGTGGTTTTTCCTGCGCCGAGAAATCCGGTGATGAGATACAGGCGGCTCATGCCTGGTACTTGGCCAGAGCTTCCCGGATGGCAGCTTCCAGCTCAGATTTGGAGGGGATGATGGAGCGGTATTTCAGCTCGCCGTCAATATACAAGGAGGGCAGGTTGGGCACACCCATCTTCACAAACCGGGCCACATTCTCCTTATAAATGTACTTGTACTCCACCATATCAATGGCATCTCCAAAGGTGGCCTTGGCCTCATTGGCGGCGCCCATCATGTAGCCGCAGGCAGCGCACTGGGCAGAGTCCAGGGTGCAGACCTCCACCAGAGGCTTTTTCAGGGAGGCGTAATCCGGCAGCACCACATTGGAGGTGTCCACCTGGGCGGTCTGGTAGTTCTTCACCATCTCCCGCACCGCATCCGTCTCCAGGGCAGCCTGGGCAACGCCGATGCAGTTCTCCACAGGAACAGCGTAGGGCATATCGCAGCCGGGAGCCAGAATGAAGTTGGTCTTGTCCCTCACGGAGTCCAGCAAATCCACCGCAAACTTCATATTATCCTGCTGGTTGCCCAAAAGCATAATGGAAGTCAGGGGGATATTGCCCCCCAGGGTGATGTTGTACCGGTCGGTAATCTCCTTGGCAGCCAGGAGGTTCACGTTCTCGTCCACGCTGATGGAGTCGGGGTTTGTCTGGCACATGGCCTCAATGTTCCGGGTGGCGTCGCCGCAGACGAAGAAGGAAGAAAGGCCTCCTGCTTTCCGGATGTGGTCGAAAATCTCCGTATAGGGCTCTGCCATGAACTGCTGGAAGTGGTCGGTGGAAATCTGGGAAATCAGGGGGTCCACCATGGCAATCACATCCATGCCTGCTTCCATATAGTAGTCTGCCATACGGATGCACACCTTTTTGCAGAAGGTGAACAGGTCCGCCACCTCGTCCTCAAAATCGTACATATCCGTAAACAGATTGTTGCCCCGCAGGTGGGAGGCCAGGGTGAAGGGGCCGCAAATCAGGCCATACAGGGCGGTGGTGTCCCCTACCGCTTCCTTCATCCGGTGCATGACTTCCAGCACATAGGGAATCCGCCCGGAGGTCTTCTGGGGAATCTTGCAGTCGCAGGGAACCTCTGCCGGCTCCTCATCGCTGCCATCCAGAGGGTGGGAGGAAACGGAGGGGGGGCAGTCATCTGCCCAAGTCAGGTCGCAGCCCAGGCACTCCGCCTCAATCTGCAAATCGAAAATCACCGGCTGTCCGTCAGGCTTATACAGACGGTTTACCTCCAGCAGAGATTCCACCGCCTTGTCCGCATCGGTGAGCATTTCCGTGGCAGTGTAGCCTTTCAGGTAAGCGGCGTGGACACCGGCAAAGGGTACCCAGGGTGCCCGCTCCACCTTTTCATGGTGCAAAGAACGAATGAGTAAGTCCTTCATATGGATTCTCCTTTTGTTTTACTTGGTACCATCAGTATATCCTCCATCAGCCAAAACGGATAGTGAAAAGGGATTATTTTTTGTCATTATTCACGAAGTTATGCCCGATACTTTCCAGGGGTCACGCCTACAATCCGCTTGAACACCTTGCTGTAATAGCTCTGGTCGGGAAAGCCCATTGCCAGGGCGATGTCCACCAGGGAGTAGTCCTTTTGCAGCAGCAGCCGCTTGCTTTCCTCCACCCGAATCCGGCACAGCTGCTCCCGGAAACTCACCCCTACCACCTGGTTAAACAGGGAGGAAAAATAGCTGGAGCTGAGGCCTACGAAATCCGCCACCTGATTCAGCTCCAGGTGGGTGCTGTAATTGTCCTGCATGAACCGCAGGGCCTTCCTGATGTAGAGATTACCCTTGTCCGTTTCGTTGAACATGGCGTTCATAAAGCTCTCCACCACCTCCTGCAAAAGCAGGCACACATCCTCCAGGGAGTGCTGCTCGTAAAGCCGGCTGATAAACTGGCTGCTGAGGTAGAACACGTTATCCGTCTGGGCGCCGCCTTCAATGGCCACCCGGGACAAAAGGGTGGTCAGCTCAATGGCCCGAACCCGGACGGTTTCCAGTCTGCCCCCCTCGCTGAAAAGCACATAGCCAATCAAATCGTTCAGCAAAGCCTTCACCTCCTGGACGGTGCCGCTGCGCACCTTGCCCAAAAGGTCCTGTTCCTTTTTGTAGAAAGCCGCCAAAGAACGGTCGTATTTTTCCTCCTTGAACACCTGGATGGTTTCGTTCAGCCGGGCCTGCTGGGACATCTTCTGCTGGTTCTCCAGAAGCAGCGCCCGCTCCCCGGGAAGCAGCGGAGAGAGCACATGGTCAATGAGGGTTTTCAGCTGATTGACCTTGCTGGTGGAGAGCACCGCCAACCCTTTCAGCTCGTCATAAAGCTCCAGAGAAAGGGTGGATGGAAGGCTGTACCGCTCCGCCAGGTCACTGACCAAGGTGCTGTCCGGCTGGTCCATAAGGAAGGGGCCGATGATGACGCTGCCCAGCAGTTCTCCGCTGTTGATCAGGGGGAAGGCAATGTGGTTCAGGTTTGCCTGGCAGGCAAAAATATAGGCCTCTCCCAGCTGCTGGGCGGTCTTTCCCGCCTTCATATGCAGCCGGAAACACTCCCCTTTCTGAAAGACCTGCTTCTTCAAAAGGGCGCAATAGGAAGTGGACTGGCCGAAGGACATAATGAGGTTTCCCTTGCTGTCTATCAGCTGAATGGCAAGGCCGGTAAATTCCTGGAGATTCCCCAGCACCGCGGATACCCGGCTCTCCGGCACGAAGGAAAAAATGCTCACGGCCATAAATCTCACCTCAAAAAAAGACAAAATAGTATAAGAAATAAACAATACATTTTTTCTTGCTTTTACTATACTACATTCAAAGACAAAAAACAATTAGGAGGAACAAAATTATGGATTTGCATGAGATTTCCCTGCAGCTGCAGGCCGGTAAGGCAAAGATTGTCAAGACCCTGGTGCAGCAGGCCATTGACGAGGGCATCCCCGCCCAGCGGATTCTGGATGAGGGTCTGCTGGATGGTATGAATGTCATCGGTGAGAAGTTCAAGAACAATGAGGTTTTTGTTCCTGAAGTTCTGGTGGCTGCCCGGGCTATGAACATGGGTGCTGCCCTGCTGAAGCCGCTGCTTGCCCAGGAAGGGGCCAAGAACACCGGCAAGGTGTGCATCGGCACTGTCAAGGGCGACCTGCACGACATCGGCAAGAACCTGGTTCGGATGATGATGGAAGGCAAGGGCCTGGAAGTCATCGACCTGGGCACCGATGTGTCTCCTGAAACCTTTGTCAAGACCGCCGTGGAGCAGAACTGCCAGGTAATCTGCTGCTCCGCCCTGCTCACCACCACCATGGGCGTCATGGAGGAGGTTGTGAAGGCCGCTGAGGCCGCCGGAATCCGGGACAAGGTGAAGATTATGGTTGGCGGCGCCCCTGTCACCGACACCTTCTGCCAGCAGATTGGTGCCGATGCCTACACCGCTGACGCCACTTCTGCCGCCGAAAAGGCCGTGGAATTCTGCGCATAACCGAGTAAGCTTGGGACGGCGGACAAGTTTTTGCTTGTCCGCCGTGCTTTATAAGGAGAAATTGCTATGGAACATCAGGATTTGGTAAAGGCAGTTTTACAGACAGGCGCCACCAAGGCGGTTATCCTGCCCCAGTCCCGGATTGTGCTGTCTGACAGCTTCCGGAAAATCTGTGAAAGCAACCAGTGCGGCGGCTACGGAAGGTGCTGGATGTGTCCGCCCCACATTGGAGAAATCCATGCGCTCATGGATGAGGTACGTACTTATCCCCAGGGGGTGTGGTTTCAGACCATTCACCCCATTGAGGACAGCTTTGACATTGAAGGGATGTTTGCCGCAGGAGGCAAGCACGCCCAGGTAAGCCTTGCCATCCGGGAGGCGGTAAAGCCTCTGCTGAAAAAGCCCTTCCTCCTCCTCAGCTGCGGCGGCTGCCACATCTGCGAAAGCTGCGCCATCCGGGAGAACCAGCCCTGCCGCTTCCCGGACAAGGCGCTGGCCTCTTTGGAGGGCTACGGCGTGGATGTGTATAACACCACCAAGGACACGGATTTGCAGTATATCAACGGGCAGAATACCGTCACCTACTTCGGTATTGTGCTGTTTACGGAGTAAAAGCTATGCACACTTTGACCATTTGGCAAGATGGTGTCTGCCGGAAAGTGACCTTTGATGAGCCTACACTGTTGCAGACGCTCCTGACCCAAGCTGGCTGCCCGGTGGATCAGCCCTGTGGCGGCAGAGGCGTCTGCGGCAAATGTGCCGTCACCATAAAGGGCCAGGTATCTGCCCCCAATGAGGCAGAAAAGAGCGCCGGAACCCGCCTGTCCTGTCAGGCTGTCATGGAGGGTGACGGGGAGGTATGGCTGCCGGACACCCAGAAAAATGATATTCAGCTCTCCGGCAAGGAAAGCTGGCAGGCTGCCTCCGGGGAAGGGTACGGCGCCGCTGTAGACATCGGCACCACCACCCTGGCTCTAAAGCTCTATGACCTCTTCCAAGGGAAGTGCCTGTCCTCCGTAGCCGCCATGAATCCCCAGCGGGGCATTGCCGCCGATGTGATGGGCCGCATTGGGGCCGCCCTGGCAGGTCAGGGAGAGCTGCTGCGGCAGCAAATTCATGACGCTATCCAAGATCTGCTGACAAAAGCCTGCCATCAGGCCAGGCTTGCACCGGAGGCGGTGGAGAGACTGGTGGTCACCGGAAACACCACCATGCTGTATCTGCTTACCGGACGCAGCCCGGAGCCTCTGAGCCACGCCCCATTCCTGGCAGACTGCCTGTTTGATATGGATACAACCTTGTGGGATCGGCAGGTGTATCTGCCCCCCTGCATGAACGCCTTTGTGGGGGCGGATATTACCTGCGCCGTGCTGGCCAGCAGCATGACCCGGCAGCCGGATACCGCCCTGCTGTGCGACATCGGCACCAACGGAGAACTGGCTCTGTGGAAGGAAGGGCATCTTTTCGTCACCTCCACCGCCGCCGGGCCCGCCTTTGAAGGGGCGGGGATCTCCTGCGGCTGCGGCAGCGTTCCCGGCGCCATTGACCGGGTGTGGGTGGAAGATGGGACAATAAAGGTCCACACCTTGCAGGAGCAGCCGGCTGTGGGTGTCTGCGGCTCCGGTCTGATTGATGCCATTGCCGCCTTCTTACAGACAGAGGACATTGACGAAACCGGTGCCTGTGAAGAGGACAGCCTTCCCCTTCGGGACGAAATTGCCCTCCTGCCCAAGGACGTCCGGGCGGTGCAGCTGGCCAAGGCCGCCATTGCCGCCGGTATCCAAACCCTGCTGGACAGCGCCGGGGTTTCCATGGCGGAAGTGAGCCGACTCTATATCGCCGGAGGCTTTGGCAGCCACCTGAATGTGGACAGTGCCGCCGCCATCGGACTGATTCCCCCGGAGCTGGCTTCCCGGGTGGAGATTATCGGCAACGCCGCCCTGTCCGGGGCAGTGGCAATGCTGATGGACGGCCGATACCAGGCGGATGGCCGACAGATTGCCGCCCTTTCCTCCCATGTGAATCTGGGAGGCAATCCCAAATTCAACGAAAATTACATTGAGCATATGCTCTTTGAATGAACCCAACTCAGGAAATGCGATTATGAACATTACAGAAATTCTCAACCAGGCAGAATCTGCCCCTTTGACCCGGGAGCAGATAGTGGCTCTTTTGAATACGGACAACCACTCCCCTGCCTTTTATCAGCTGTTATCCAAGGCCAACGAAATGTCCCGGAAGGCCTATGGGGAGAAGGGCTATGTGTTTTTGCAGATTGGTCTGAACAATGCGCCCTGCTCGGGAAATTGCAAATTCTGCTCCCTGGCTGCCTCCCACTACGGACTTGCCGAAGAGGTAGACAAAAGCGAAGCAGAGATTCTGGCCATCGCCAGGGAAGCCGCCCATAAAATTGACGCCCTGTTCCTCATGACCACTGCCGACTATCCGGTGGAGCGGTTTCTGGAAATGGGGCGGAAGGTGAAAGCGCAACTCCCGGAAAACGTGCTGCTCATCGCCAACATTGGTGATTTTGGCATGGAAACCGCCCGGAAACTGAAAGAAGCCGGGTTTACCGGGGTCTATCACATTGTTCGGCTGAACGAGGGTGTGGATACGGAGCTCTCACCCCAGATTCGGACTGCCACCCTGGATGCCATCGCCGCTGCGGGGCTGGACCTTATCTACTGCGTGGAGCCCATCGGTCCGGAGCATACCTATGACCAGATTGCCCAGGAGATTCTCCGGGCAAGGCAATACCATGTGGACATCATGGCCTGTATGCGCCGGGTAGCGGTACCGGGTACGCCCCTTTTTGAAAAGGGGGAGATTTCCGATCTGGAGCTGGCAAAAATCGTTGCGGTTTCCAGAATCGCCGTGAATCCCAAAATCTCCATGAATGTCCATGAGCCCAACGCCGTGGCCATGCTGGCAGGGGTCAACCAGCTCTATGCGGAAACCGGCAGCAACCCCAGAGACAAAGAAACCGACACCCGGACAAGCCGGGGCTACTCCATAGAATGTGCCCGGCAGATGCTGGCACAGTACGGCTATACCAGATAGCCTGTTTAACTTGATCCCCCCTCCTTATGCATTCCGCCCCGGAGCAAAAATGCTCCGGGGCGGACAAATCGGGAAATGTTTTGACAAGCCTTTGGGGAAATGCTAAAATAAAACCATTCTCAGGAGGTGGTGATATGCGTCCGCTGGACCCTGGCACATCCCCGGATTCGGTACTTTACGCCTACACAAAAAGCGGTGGAACCATTGTACCCTTTTATCCCATGTTCCTGGGGGAATTTATCTGCGACCGGTACTACCATGTGGACCGGGTGTCCTATGACAGCTTTCTGCTGATTTATGTAAAAAGCGGAGAAGGGTATGCAGAAGCCCAGGGAAGCTACTATCCCCTTCAGGCTGGGGATATCCTTCTGCTGGACTGCTACATCCCCCACAAATACGGCACCAATACCGCCTGGGAAATTCAATGGCTGCATTTCGACGGGCCCATGGCTCGTTCCTATTTTGAAAGAATACAGAAAAACGGGCAGTTGCTGCGCATTGCCAGTCACCATCCCGCCACCCATGATTTGCGGAAAATGCTGCGGCAATTTGCATCAAAAGCTCCCCTTTCAGATATTGTGCTATCCAAGCAAATCACAGATCTGCTCACCAGCATCATTCTCTATGGTGACAACACCCGGGTGTCCCACAGCTCCACAATCATTGACGAATGCCTGCGCTATATCAGCAGCAACCTGGATAAGGAGCTGAGTGTGGAGCAGCTATCCCAGGAATTTTCCCTCAGTCCCTATTATTTTTCCCGGCTCTTCAAGGAGGAAACCGGCGTTTCCCCCCACAAATATCTGGTGATGGTGCGTCTGGATTACTCCCGCTATGTTCTGCGGTCCACCAACCTCACCATCAAGGAAACCGCCTATCGCTGCGGCTTCAACAGCGAGAGCAACTTCTGCACCCGCTTCCGGGAAGCCTTTGGAATCACCCCAAAGGAGTACCGTCAATCTTACTGAGCAGTTAAAAGCCGGACGGCCCTGAAGTGACCCCAAAAAGTTAGACAAAGTTTTGAAGTAAAAATTGTTTAAGCTACCGAGAGGGCTTGCTGTCTGTGAATTGCAGGCGGCAAGCCCTTTAGCTTTGCCTTAATCCGCCGGTTATTGTAGTAGTCCAGGTACGCAAGCAGCTCTTGTTTGAAATGCTCCATGGATTGGAATTTCTGTAGATATAACAACTCACTTTTCAGCAGACCGAAGAAATTTTCTATTACCGCATTGTCCAGACAGTTGCCTTTCCGGCTCATGCTCTGCCGGACACCTTTTGCCTTAAGCATCTGCTGGTAATGTTTATGCTGATATTGCCACCCCTGGTCGGAGTGGAGAATAAGACCAGTTCCATCAGGAATGGTTTCAAAAGCCTTGTCCAGCATACCTGTCACCATGCTCAGCACAGGACGCTCGCTGAGCGTATAACTGACCACACTGCTGTCATACAAATCCAAAATTGGGGATAGATACAGCTTCTGCCCAAACAGGCTGAATTCCGTGACATCTGTGACCCATTTCTGATTTGGCTTTTCAGCATGAAAGTCCCTGTTCAGCAGATTTGGTGCAATCTTGCCTACTTCACCTTTGTAAGAGTGGTATTTCTTCATTCTGACACGGCAAACTAAACCCAGCTCTTTCATAAGTCGCTGCACAGTCTTGTGGTTCAGAGAGTGCCCTCTGGTACGAAGTGCTGTGGTAATACGGCGATAGCCATATCGCCCTTTGTTTTCTTGGAAAATGGAGGAAATTTCTTCTTTTGCTCCTGCATACTTGTCTGCCTGTTGCATCCGCTTCTGGTGGTAGTAGAAGGTTGCTCGAGGCAGTTGAGCGATTTCAAGCAGAAGGGTCAATGGGTATTTTCGCCTTAGTTTCTGGACTACCAGGGCCTTTTCCCCTGGCGTCGCTCTCGTTCCAAAACCAAGGCTTGCAAGTTTTTTAAGTATTCATTCTCTGCACGAAGCCGCTGTACTTCTGCCAGCAGATCTTCTTCTACTTCCTTCGGCAGTTTCCTGGGCCGGTCTTTGCTCCCACGGCCACGTCGTTCCACCACAAAGCCTTCCGGCCCTTCTGTCAGGTAAATCCGCTCCCAGTCCTTGATTCGCTTGTCGCAGCTGACCTCAAAGCGTCTTGCCGTCTCACAATAGCTCAGCTTTTCTTTCAGCATGGTTTCCACCACCAGTTTCTTAAATTCTGGTGTATATCTCTTATTCGGTATCCCTTTTGGCATATAAATCACCCCATCTGTTAGATAGTGTATCACAACTGTCTAACAAATGGGGTGCAGTTCATTTCTGTCCTCCGGTACCAGGACGATGCCGTGCTTCATAGCCTCATGAGGGGAGTGCAGCAACAGCTTTTTCCCTTCCAGATACACCTCGCCGCCGGTCATCTTGTCGGCTCCGATAATCGCCCGCATAACTTCGGTACGACCGGCTCCCACCAGTCCGGAGAAGCCCAGAACCTCCCCCTTGTGCAAGGTAAAGGACACTTCTTCGACCAAATTGGAAGACAAATTCTCCACCCGGAGCAGCTCCTCACCGATGGTCTTGTTCCGGTCCAGCTCGGCGTAAATATCACCCAGATCCCGGCCTACCATCATGTGAATCCACTGACTTTCCGGGGTGGTCTTGGCATCCACAGTGTCTATGTAGCGGCCATCCTTGAAAATGGCGACCTTATCTGCAATAGTCCGGATTTCGCTCATACGGTGAGAAACGTAGATAATCACCTTTCCCTCGGACTTCAGCTTCCGGATAATGGCAAATAAGCTGTCGATTTCCGCATCAGAAAGACTGGCGGTGGGCTCATCGAAGCAGATAACCTTCAGATTCTCCCGGCTGTATGCCTTCATAATCTCCACCATCTGCTGGTAGGCAATACTCAGATCCTTCACCTTGGTGGTTGCCTTGATCGGCAGGCCGAAATCATCGATGATTCTCTGTGCCATGGTATTGGCTTTTCTTGTATCAATCAAGCCAGCTCTGGTGGGCATTCTGCCCAGATAAATATTTTCCGCCACGCTCAGCTCCAGCAGAATCTGCCGTTCCTGGTAGATCACGCTGACGCCGGCCTCGATGGCCTCATGAGGTGACTGGAAGTGTGCCAGACTGCCGTCCAGCCAATACTCCCCTTCATCCGGCTGATAGTCACCGTTGAGGGTTTTCAGCAAGGTGGACTTGCCGGCACCATTCTCTCCCAGAAATGCAAGAACCTCGCCGCCGTAAGCCTTGAAACTTACATTATCCAGCGCCTTGACACCCGGGAAATACTTGGTAATGTTTTTAAATTCCAGTGTATACTGCATTCTTTCTCCTTCCCTCTGCTCCAAAGATTTATGCAAGAAGACCAACTGCTTATGCAATATATATAAGGACTATCGTTCAATACCCTTTTGTTATGTATATTATACACGGCATCCCACGGAGGGTGAACCCTGTATCGTTAAACGGTTTTGCCGCAACATTACTCAAAATTGCTCTTTTCAACGGAGCTTTCTCAGTCGGAACCCACAATTTACCTGTCGCCCCAATGGGATTATTGTAAAAAAAGCACTATTGGGAGGAAGTATATTCCAAAAAAGCCCCTCAAAATCGATCCAATTCCGTGAAAACCACCGCTTTATTTCAGCAACTTGCCTCGGTTTCTCAAAAGGAACCGCAATTTCCTGCAATCATTTTATCCGTAAAGCCGGTTTCTTTTTCGATGCGCCACAGGCGGCACCCCATATTTCTCCCGGAAGGCCCGGCTGAAATGGTAGGGATTGGAAAAACCGCACTGCGCCGCTATCTGCCCCACAGACAAATCACTTTTCAGCAGCAGGGACTCGCCCCTTTCCAATCTCACATTGAGAATATACCGTTTGGGGGACACGCCGAATACTTCCTTCCACAAGGCACATAGCTTCTTTTCCCGCAGGGAAAAAATACGGCACAGCTCCTCTACCGTGATTTCCGAAAAATTCTCCCGGATATAGGTATCCACCATTTTAATCAGCCGGTCATCGTAGGCGTGCTCGCCTTCTTCCTCGCAATACTGCTGCACCACCAGGTTCAGCGCATAGAACAAGCTTACAGACAGTTTCCAGCAGCCGCTTTTTGCATATTGCAGGCACTGGGACATGAGCATAAGGGGGAACTGGGAGGGAGGAAAGCTCTGGGGCAGATTACAGGGAATGGGCGCTTCTCCAAAAAATTCAAACCACCAAAACCGCCAATTCTCGCCTACGCAGCCATAGGAAAAGTTTCTTTCCGGCCGCATATACACCAGGGTACCACGTTCTGCGGAAATCTTTCTTCCGTCTACAGCCACTTGTCCTTCCCCTTCCAGGGTATACAGAAAATAAATCTTACCCTGGGTAATTTCTTTTCTGGGGATCTGATAGGAGCTGTCTGCATCAATATAGAATATGGTATCCAGCAGCAAGCCCTGGGTAGGTTCCGGTTTTTCACATACGGAAAAATCCAGATACATAATCAGTAGCTTCCGAATTCTCTGGCTGCGGCGTAAAATGCCTCCACATTCTCCACCGGCGTATCCGACTGGATATGGTGGGCAGGAGAGAGGATGAAGCCGCCTCCCGGTGCACAGCCCTCAATCAGCCGCTTTACCTCCCGACGCACATCCTCCGGTGTTCCGAAGGGCATGATATTCTGCACATCCATAGCACCATACATGGTGATTCTGTCCCCGAAACGCTTCTTGAAAGCAGTGGGCTCCATAGCCATAGGCTGAATGGGGTTGAGTACATCCAGTCCAATTTCAATCAGATCGTCCACCACATCCTGCAAATTGCCGCAGGAGTGGTAGCACAGCTTGATGTTGGGATTTGCCTGCTTGAAGGCGGCAAACATCTTGGCGTACCGGGGCTTAAAGTACTTCCGCCACATGGCAGGAGACATCATCATGTTCCGCTGGGTGGCAATGTCATCTCCCAGCCAAACCATATCCACCCCCAGGTCAATGAACTTCAGACCCATTTGCAGAGGGAACTCCATCACCTTGTCCAGGAAGGGCTCCACAAAGTCCTCCTCCATGGCCAGGTCCATCATAAAGGTATCCAAGCCTCTTAAGTACCAGGCCGCCTCAAAAACACTGCACTGGCAGGAACCGATAATCCACTTATCCTTGCCATACTCTGCAATGGCCTTTTTGGTGGCCGCAATCACATCCACCGCATCCTCTGCACAGGGCATCTGATAGCTTTCAATGGCTTCCTCCTCCGCCAGAGGGTGCTTCACAATTTCCGTAAAATGTCCGGTTTCGTTCTTCACATTCCGCCAGGTGATGCCGTAGGGACACACATACTCCGGTATATCTTTGTAGTAAAAGCTGTTTTCCAGTCCGGAGGCAATTTTCACCATGTCATTTCCCAGAATGACGCCCAAATCCCCCTCATTACCGTACTTTTCTCTCAGTTTCTCTTCAATCTCCGGTGTATAGGTGGCACACACAGGAACTCTGTCCGGCTCCTCATGGGCAATGGCCATGGCTACCCGCTCTCTGGAATTCATAACATACATCCTTTCCTTTGTAATGATATGGCGAATGTCGCCCGTTTGGGGCTTCCGACATCCTGTTTCCATGCAATCATAGACCCAATTTTCCGGATTGTAAATATAAAAAAACGCTCTACATATAAAAAAACGCTATTTGCTCAGTATGTTGTATATATCATATAATTTAATATGCCGTTTTTTGTGCAAAAAAGAGGAGGGGTTTCCCCCTCCTCTTTTCATTATTTGTTGCTGTTATATTCCTTGACTGCTTCGTACATGGCAATCAGGTTCTCAGCCGGTGTCTTGGCCACCACATTGTGAATGGGAGCAAACACATAGCCGCCGTTTTTGGACAGAATCTCCAGCCGCTCCTTTACCTGCTGGCGCACCTGTTCCGGGGTGCCAAAAGGCAGGGTCTGCTGGGTGTCCACGCCGCCGCCCCAGAATACCAGCTTATCGCCGTACTTCTCTTTCAGCATATGGGGATCCATTCCCTTGGCGGACAGCTGCACCGGGTTCAGAATATCCACGCCCATGTCCACAAAGTCGTCCAGATAGTTCACAATGCTGCCGCAGCAGTGGTAGAAGGTTTTCCAGGGGGTATTCTCATGCACCCAGTCGTTGATGCGCTTGTAATAGGGCTTATACAGCTCCCGGAACACCTCGGGACGGAAGAATTCGCCGTTCTGGGTACCGAAGTCGGTGCCGCTGATCCAGACAATTTCAATCCGGTTCCCCACCGCCTGGCGGTAAATTTCCAGATTTTTCAGCATAGTCTGGGTCTGGATTTCAAAAACCTCCTGGATGTACTCCGGATACAGCATATGGGCCATCAGCCAGTCATCAAACTTCCGGATGCCCTTGGGAGCCAGCACATGAGGACCGGGCACCATGGCGCTGTCACCCAAGCCTGCACCGCCCAAGTTGCCGATGATGGCGTAATCCGTTCCCTCATACAGGACCTTGGACTTCTCTTCCAGATATCTGGCGGTTTCCTCATCCATCACGCCGAAATCATCCTTGAAGTCCTCCGCGGGGGTCAGCTCGTCCTCGTCATACGCCGGAGCCCGGTTGATATTGTCGAAGAAGCTGCCGCCGGCAGGCATATGGCCGCTGGGGGGCACGGTACGGTTCCCCTGGGGATATATATATACGGAGCCGTCCTCTGCCACATCATAGGCCTCTCCCTGGGAAATCATCGTCGGAGTACCGTCGGGCATGGTAAAGGGCTTCAAGCCCCCTGCCTTCACGCCAAACATATCAGAAGGCATATTCAGGCCAATCACATCACTTCCGGCATAGGCCATCATGTCCGGGTCAATTTTGCCCAGCATCTGGAAAATCTCCGTAATCTCAATGGGGTGATTTTCCATGCCCAAAGCTGCACGCAGCTTATAGAGGGTACTGGCATTCATGCCGGTCTGACCGGTGGCGCCCAGGTCCACCGGAACCCGATCCGGCTGCCGGTGGTGAATTGTCTCAATGATTCTTTCACGGGAAGTCATAAGGTTTGCTCCTTTCCTGTTTTACAGCAATCGGGGGGTTCCCCCATTTTTCTATGTTCATTATAGCAAAAGGAATCTGCAAAATCATGCCGTATGTTTGTTCAAAATTGCTTTTTCCAAAATTTAATCACCCGCTGTACAGAAGCCAGCCGCTATGCTATACTGAATTTATAGAAAAGGAGGGTGTCCAAAATGTATATTCGAGAATATGAGCCGTCTGACTGTCCGGACATGGCGGCGCTGTTTTATGATACGGTACACCGGGTGAACTGCCGGGACTATGCCCCGGCGCAGCTGGATGTATGGGCCACCGGGCAGGTGGATTTGGATAAATGGAATCAGTCCTTTCTGGCTCACCATACCCTGGTAGCCATCCAGGACGGCATTTTGGTGGGCTTTGGGGATATGGACAGCACCGGGTATTTGGACCGGCTCTATGTCCACGCCGATTATCAGGGGCAGGGCATCGCCACCGCCTTGTGCGACGCCCTGGAAAAAACCGTCCCGGGCCCCATCACCACCCACGCCTCCATCACCGCCCGGCCTTTTTTTGAAAGCCGGGGCTACCGGGTGGTAAAGGCTCAGCAGGTACAGCGGCAGGGAATCTTCCTGACCAATTATGTGATGGAAGGGAAATATCAGCGTATTTAACCACAAATTTACAGGCAACGGTGGCAAAGAAGTACGAATCCGCCGTGCCTGGATTGATTGAAATTTGAACTTCAGAAAGGAGAAACAGTATGAACCGGGTGTATGATTTTCTGAAAAAGGCTGGGACCTATTATCTTGCCACGGTGGAGGGGAATCAGCCGAGAGTGCGTCCTTTCGGCACGGTGAACGAATTTGAGGGGAAGCTCTACATTCAAACCGGAAAGGCAAAGCCGGTGAGCCATCAGATTGCCGCAAACCCCAAGGTGGAAATCTGTGCATTTTCCGGTGGGGAGTGGATTCGCATTGCCTGTGAGCTGGTGGAGGACGACCGGGTGGAGGCCAAAAAGTCCATGTTGGATGCCTACCCCAATCTTCGGGGAATGTACGACGAAAAGGACGGCAACACCCAGGTGTTCTACATGAAAAACGCCACGGCGACCATCAGCTCCTTCACGAATCCCCCTGTGGTGATTACATTCTGATAGCAGAAGCTGCCTTTGTTCCTCCCTGGGTATAATCAAGCCCCATCTGTCAGACAGAGTATCCAGTCTGGCAGATGGGGCTTTCTTCGCAGCTTGTTTTCGTCTTGATTGCCGCCTGTAAATCTATATTCCCCAGGCTTTTACGGCTGTATTTATCAGAAATTTATTTGAAACTCCCTTCTCTGGATTCTACCGGCTTGTTCTTTGGCAAGCGGCAGATATTTTTGGAAGTTTTCACCGTCTGTTACGCCATATTTATTTCCCACAAACACCCACTCACAGTATTCAGAAAACAAAAAGTACGCCAGGTTTTCTCGCCATTGGGCATAGGTGATTCCCTTTTCCTTCAGCAGGTTCTCATAATAATAATCCACAGCAAAGTTCTTGTCCTCCCGGGTCATGTAGAAAAAGGCGTTTTCCTTCTCCTCCCCATGGGCAATCAGGCGGGCAAAGGAGGCAGGATATGGCAGCAGACCGCCGCATTCCCAGTCTATGAGAACCGCCCGATTTTCCGTAGCAATCACATTGAAGGGAAGCAAATCATCGTGGCAAAGCGTCCTGGGAACGGAGGCATACACCTGCAAAAACTGCTGAAATACCGCCTCCAAAAGGGAATCGTTTAAATACCGGGCTCTGTTTTCCAGGTTTTGGAGGCTTCTTTCAAAGGTATATCCCACACCTGCAAGGGTTTGGTCCTCCCAGGTTTTTCTTTGGAGGGCAATCAGGGCATCCAGAGCCAAAGTCAGTTTTCTCCGATTGCAGCTGCGCAAGTCCTCCCCCCCCGATATACTCCATCAACAGGTAGACTTTATTATCTTCCCCAATGGTCTGGTAAATCCTGGGCACACTATCCCCCGGGGTGCTTGCCAGAATGGACTGGTAAATTTCTGCTTCCTTTTCTTTGGCTTCCTTTAAGATATACCGGGCATCCCCATTATCGATTTGCCATACCTGGTACGGCTCTCCATCTTCCTCGTGGGTGAGCTGCGTCACCTGCACGCCGTCTCTCAAGGGAACAGCCGTAATCCGCTCCATAATTTCTCTCAATTCCATATGTATCCCCCTCCTTTATCCATATCTATATGCAAAACCGGGCACCTGTCAGTACAGGTGCCCGGTTTTGTGGCGGAGATGTGGGGATTCGAACCCCAGCGCCGGCGGAACCGACCTACCGGATTTCGAATCCGGACCCTTCAACCACTTGGGTACATCTCCATGAAAATCGGGGACAATTCATTATACCATTTTTTTCGGAAAATGCAATCCCCGATTCCGTTTTTCAGGGGTTTACCACATGGATGGGATTCCCTGCCAGAAAGGCTTCGATGTTATCCTGGGTGCAGCGCTGAATCCGACGGCGGCTTTCCACCGGGGCCCAGGCCATGTGGGGCGTGAGTACGCAGTTGGGAGCACCCAGCAGGGGGTTCTCCGGGGACATGGGCTCCCGGCTGAGAACATCGGCGGCGTAGCCCCGGAGCTTTCCGGAGCCCAGAGCCTGGGCTACCGCAGCTTCTTCCACCAGGTCGCCTCTGGCAGTGTTGAGAAGAATTGCCCCGGTCTGCATTTGATTCAGGGTGTTTTCGTTGATAATCTTATGGGTCTGGGGAGTCAGGGGGCAGTGAAGGCTCACCACCTGGGATTTTTTCAGCAGCTCCTCCAGGGGCACATAGGAGGCGATTTTCTCCCCTTCCGGGGTGCGGCTGCGGCTATAGGCCAGCACCTCCATGCCAAAGGCTTTTGCCTGCTGCCCTACCCGGCGGCCAATCCGACCGAAGCCGATGATGCCCATGGTTTTGTCGGAAAGCTCCATCTGGGGTGTTTCCCAATAGCAGAAGTCCGGGTTGCTGCACCATTTTCCTGCCTGCACCCATCGGTTATGGTGTCCAATCTGGTGGCACAGCTCTAAAAGCAGCCCCATGGTAAACTGAGCCACGGCGTCGGTGCCGTAGTCCGGCACATTGCACACCGGGATTCCCAGCTCCCGGGCGGCCTGGCAGTCCACCACATTGTAGCCCGTAGCCTGGACGCAAATGAGTTTCAGGTTGGGGCAGCGCTCCAGCACCTGCCGGGTCATGGCAATTTTATTGATGAGAACGATTTCTGCATCCCCAATCCGGGACACCACTTCTTCCTCCGGGGTACGGGGGTAGACGGCTACCTCTCCAAAAGTTTTCAGCCAGTCCCAGCTTAAATCCCCGGGATTTACCACCTGGCTGTCCAGTACGACCAATTTCATAGGGGGTCACCTCTTGCATTTTTACCTTAAATTTGTTACCATGAAAAGAAAACATGGGAGTTTTTTATGGATATTTTGTATCACGATGATGCCATTGTGGTTTGTGTCAAACCGCCCCGGGTGCTTTCCACCGACGAACCAGGGGGTATGCCGGAGCTGGTGCGGCAGGCTCTGAATCTGCCGTCCCATCAGGTGCGCACCGTCCACCGGCTGGACCGGGTGGTATCCGGGCTTATGGTGCTGGCCGTTACCCCGGAAGCCGCCTCGGAGCTGTCCCGGCAAATCCGGGAGGATGTTTTCCAGAAAGAATATTTAGCGGTCGTCCACGGCTGCCCGGAAGAAAAGGCCGGAACCTTGCGGGATTTGCTGCTGCGGAACAAGCAGGAGCGGAAAACCTACATCGTCCAGGAGCCGGGAAAGGGCGTCCAGGAGGCCATTTTGCACTATCAGGTTTTGTCCAGCCGGGAGAATCTCACCAAGGTGCGGATTCAGCTGGTCACCGGGCGCACCCATCAGATCCGGGCGCAATTTTCCGGGCGGGGCCTGCCTCTGGTGGGGGATCGGAAGTATTCCCTGTTGGAGGACAACTGCGAAATTGCCCTGTGGTCCTACCGTCTGGGGTTCTGCCATCCCGTCACAGGAAAGCCCATGGAATTTACTCTGGAGCCTCCTGCCGTTTTTCCCTGGAGCTGAGGATTTCTTCCAACGCCTTTTGGAAGGCGGCATCCTGGGCAGGCTTCCGCTTGGGCGGTCCCTTCTGCCGGTTTCCGGCGGCCCGCCACCGGCTGCTCTCTGCCCGGAAGGTAAGAAGGCCGTCAATGTTTTCCTGGCGATACTCCCAGCCGTCCTGGTGGAGCACCCGCACCTGTCTTGCCAGGCACAGGGCTGCCAGGCCATAGTCCTGGGTCACCACCACATCCCCGGGCTGCACCCGGTTGGCAATCACCAGGTCGGCACTGTCCCGCCCCTTGTCCGTCTGCAACAGGGTAACCCCCGGCAAGTCGAAGCTGTGGGCGGTGTCGCACACCAATGTGCAGTCCACCCCAGCCCCGGCACACAGCCGGGCAGTGAGCTTTGCCACGGGGCAGCCGTCTGCATCCACAAATACACGCATTTTTATCACCTGTAAAGATTGTATCACAAAAAAGGAGCAAGTACCATGCCCAACTACGATTTTAACCAAAACAAAGCCTGCGAATATTTCCCCTGTCACAAAACCGACAAACCGGAGGAATTCAGCTGTCTGTTCTGCTACTGTCCCCTGTATGCCCTGGGGGATAAGTGCGGCGGCAACTTCACCTACACGGAAAAAGGCATCAAAAACTGCACAAACTGCCTGATCCCCCACCGCCGGGAAAATTTCCAGCACATTTTAAGCAAAATGGGGCCCATTCTGGAGATGGCGAAGAAGAAGGATTGACGCCCCTATATTATACTTTGCACCTTCCAATGGGCCGTCAGGCTGTTGGCGTATGGCTTTTTTACGAACCCTGCCTTTTGGTACAGGCGGATGGCCGGTTCATTGTCCGCATCTACCAGGAGCATCATGCCCTTTTGGCCATTTTCGGCCTTTGCCAGCAGCTTTCGTCCATAGCCCATGCGCCTGTATTCCGGCAGCACCAGCAAATCATAAATCTCATTTTCTGCAAAGCAGCAGGTAACATCCAGGTAACCCACAACTTTGCCGTCATGCAGGGCAAGGTAGGTGCGAAACCGCTCCGGTGCCGCCGCCACCTTCTCCCCTGTCCAGTACATATCCTGATTGTGGATAGCAAAATACTGCCGGGCATACTGGGGTGTATAGGCTTCCACACCGGAGGTATCCTCCGCCGGAATGGGATTTTCCAGCACCATCTTCTGCTGTTCCGGCTCAAAGGCTGCACCTCTTTTTTGGAGGGCGCTTTTCAGCAGGTAATTTCCGGGATTGAACACGAAATCGGCATCATATCCGGGATAATGCCCCTCCAAATACTCAAAAATCTCCCGGTATCCCTCCCGGTCACGGCACAAGCCCACCAGCATTTCCAGGTACTTTTCCTCCTGTAAAACCAGGAAGGTAAAAAGCCCAATCATCTTCCCATCCCGGAAGATCCCCCAGGTGCAATGGGTTTCCGGCTTTTCCATGGCTCTGGCAAAATTCCTTTGGAATTGTTCCTTATCGGAAAGCATGGGGTCTGAGAATTGGGGATCTTCATAAAACGTGCCCATAAAGTCCAGGCACTCCCCTACGGATGTCATACGTTGAATCATACCTGCCTCCCCAAGAAAAAGTCCTGCTCCAGCAGTCCATAGAGGTACAAATCCGCCCAGTCGCCCTGCAAGTCCTTGGTGTGGCTGCGCTGGACACCTTCCGGCTGCATCCCCAGCTTCTGCATAAGCCCGACAGATTTGACCCCGTCTATGGTTTCCGCAAAAATCTTGTGGGCGTGCAACGTTTCAAAGGCATAGGCGATTACGGCTTTGCAGGATTCCAAAGCGTAGCCCCTGCCCCAGGTATTCCGGTTAAAAAACCAGCCCATTTCGTACACGCCTTCCTGGGTCTCCTTGAACAAAATGTAGCCGATTACTTTGTTGGTTTCCTTACAGACCACCGCCACCCCGCCGTGGCTGGCAATGCAAAAAGAATCCAGAAACTTCTGGGTCTGGGGAAGGGCATAGGCCGGTTCGCAGTATTGCATTGTTTCGCTGTCTCCCAGAATCTCCTGCAAATCCCCGCCATCCTCATGGAAAAAGTTTCGGATGAGCAGTCTGGGCGTTTCAAGGTGCATAGTCTCTCTCCTGTCCCTG
The DNA here is from genome assembly GCA_018713285.1 of Candidatus Faecousia excrementigallinarum. GTDB lineage: Bacteria > Bacillota > Clostridia > Oscillospirales > Oscillospiraceae > Faecousia > Faecousia excrementigallinarum. The sequence continues at coordinate 8,343 of DVFK01000024.1, read as the reverse complement.
TTTCAAAAATGGTATCTGCATTCTGGGGTTATTATATCATACCCTTTCCGATTTTCTACTCTAATTCAAAAATAACCTTTTTGATTTCCACACAAAATCACAGCAAAGGAGGCCGCTTTATGAGATTGCGCAAGATTCTGTGACCCAAACAAAATCAATTTATGGAGGTTACAGATATGGAAATCCGAGAATACAAAACTTACCGGGAAGCGGAAATTCTGCCCCTTTATGCCGCCGTGGGATGGACAGCGTATACAGACCAGCCTTCGGTACTGGCCCGAGGCTTTGCCCAATCCCTTCTGACCCTGGCGGCCTATGAAGGGGAAACACTTATCGGGTTGGTGCGAACCGTGGGAGACGGCTGCACCGTGGTGCTGGTGCAGGACATTCTGGTATTCCCATCCCATCAGCGCCAGGGGGTAGGCACTGCCCTGCTCCAGGAAATCCTGAACCGCTTTTCCCAGGTGCGGCAGATTCAGCTGGCAACGGACAACACCCCCAAAACCCTGACTTTTTACAAATCTCTGGGGTTTTGGGAGATGTCCGAGCTGGACTGCCGGGGATTTATGAGGATAAAAGTATGACACAAGCAACGGAAAACTATAAAATCATTCCCTATGCAGAGTCCTATCGGGATGATATCATTTTCATGGTGCTGGAAGCCAAGGATGCCCTGGGCAGGGTGCCCAGGCTGAACCCGGATCTTTTGGATGTGCAGAAGCATTATCTGGACACCGGGGATATGTTTTGGCTGGCCATTGACCAGCAGAACCGGGTAATCGGCTGTATCGGCTACAACGCCATCCCCGGCACCACCGAGGTGAAGCTCCACCGACTCTATGTCAAAGCCGTCAGGAAGCGCCAGGGCATTGGTTCCCGCCTGCTCCAGACGGCGGAGCGCCATCTGAAAGCCCAGGGGAAAACCGCTGCCCATGTCCATCTGGGGGGCAAAGAATACTTTGAATCCCACCACTTTTACCCCAAGCATGGGTACATAGCCTATGCCCCCAGCCAGATGAAGAAGGAACTGTAAGGAGAGGATGCAATGGACATTCGCAAGTTTTGGGAGGCTGTTCTGAAACAGGATGCAGACGCCATTCGCAAATACTTCCATCCTGACGCCTGGGTAAACTGGCACAACACCGACGAGCATTTTCAGGTTGAGGAATTTATCCGGGCAAACTGTGAATATCCCGGTCAATGGGACGGTGAGGTGGAAAAGGTTGTCACCACCGATACCAGCATCGTTACCGCCGTTCATGTATTCAGCAAAGACGGTAAAATCTCCTGTCACTGCACCTCTTTCATTGGTGTAGCAGATGGCAAAATTCTCTCCATAGATGAATACTGGGGAGATGACGGTCCCGCTCCCCAATGGCGAAAAGACAAGCATATTGGGGTTACGATTCGTCAATGGGAGGAAGCAAAACGCCTTGGCATTATAGGAAAAGGAAGTGTGAACCATGAACAGCAAATGGATTGAAAAAACGGAAAGCTTCTTAAAGCGCACCTTTGCAGGAAGTGCCTACCTTTCTGCCCATCCGGAGGACCGGGACTATCGGCTGGAGCACTCCTACCGGGTGGCGAACATTGCCAAAACCATCGCTGAGGCGGAGGGCTTCCCGGCGGTTTATGCGACTATCGGAGGACTGCTTCACGACATTGCCTACTGTGAGGAGATGAACGGGGAGGCGGATTGGAGAAATCACGGACGGCGCAGTGCAGCCATTGCCCGGCCTTTCCTGGAAAGTCTGGGACTTCCCCCGGAAGGAATCCGGGATATTTGCTATGGCATTGCTATCCATGTGGACGATGAAGCGGACTTTCCCGGGGAGCGGACGCCCTTTTGCGAAACCATCGGAGATGCGGACAACATCGACCGGTTTGATGCCTACCGGATTTATGAGACTCTGCAATACATGGAATTCAGCAAAATGAAGCTGTCCCAGAAAAAAGAAGTGGTAACTGCCACCCTGGAAAAGATGCAGCGACTGAAACAGCTGAAACTGGCCACCCCCACCGCCAATCGGCTCTGGCAGCAGCGTCTTTCTGACTACGCCGCATTTTACCAGAAACTCCGGGCACAGCTGGACAACAGCAGCGGTATACAAGAATAGGAAGATTCCACTGCAAGATGAAAGCAGCGGTCGTGCCCATGGCACGGCCGCTTTTTCAAAATGTTAAAAACTCTTGACATTTTGAATTTCCGGTGTATACTGATAAATGTAAAGATGTTTTAACATTTTAAATGCTTATCAGGAGGGAATCACCATGAAGAAAATGGACGAAATGGCCAAGAACATTCTGCTCCGGGCCCAGGCTCTGGGGTACAAAAGCACCCTCATCCTTCTGTCTCTCTGGACTTTTTACAACTGCTATCAGGTGCTGGCCAACGGCGCAAAGTACAGCCCCCTGCCGGGGCTCATTGTCTGCTTTGCCGTAGGCGTGCAGGGCTTTGCCCAAATGGTCATGAAGCGGAAAATGGTTGCCGGGGATGAAGAATACCGGGAGCCCAACAAGTTCCTCTGGGCCATTGTAGCGGTGGTAGCCCTTTCTGCCATTTTGCTGTCTGTGGGCACATTTATTTTGATGAAAGTCTGATATACCATGAAGAATTGCATCAAACAGCTGAGAAAAGAGGCCGGGCTCCGGCAGGAGGATATGGCCAACGCCCTGGGTGTCAGCCGGCAAACCATCATCGCCATTGAGAACAACAAATACAATCCCACCTTGGAGCTGGCAATGAAAATTGCAAAACTGCTGCAGCGTCCTGTGGAGGAAATCTTCTTTCCGGAAACATAGTAAAAGGGGAAGCCTGAGGCTTCCCCTTCTATTTTATTCCTGCCATTCCAGGCTGCACTGGGCTTGGGCGCAGACCATATCATCCATCAGGTACAAAGCAGTAAAGTAGGTATCTTCTTTCTGGTAGATGGCCCGGTGGGTATCGGAAGCGGTCTGTTCCTCTGTGAGGATGTAAGCCGTTTCTGCCAGGGGCTGCAGGCTCTCAGGCAGTTCACCGGGAGTAAAGGTGTGGGTTTTCAAAATCTGGTGGTTTTCGTCCATTTCCAGCACAGTCAGTCCCTGGGAGAGATCCACATGGATGAAATTCACTGTGATGTCCGTGGTGTTTACCACATCTGCCTCTTCCTGTTCTATGGTTGTGGTGGCAGTCAGGTTTTCCGATGCAATGGCCTCGGTGCTGGTGGAGGTGCCGAAATCATCCGGCTTCAGATACACCTCCCCTTCTGCCCCCTGGTACACCGGGTTCAGGTAGTACACCTGGGGCCCCGCCTCTTTGGTCAGGTACAAGGTGGCTTCTATGGTCAGCACCTGACCGTTTTCCAGTGTATCGTATTTGTAGGACGCATCGCTCATGCCCCGGGAGCACTCCATGCTCCAAAATCCCTCTCCCTCAGGAATCCAGAAGGAACCCAACAGCAGTCCCTCCACCCCGGGGAAGGCATAACGGCTATCCTCCCCGGACACCTTCTGGGCCTGGATTCGGTCGGTGCCCGCTTCCAGGACTATGGGCTCCAGGGTGATGTATACCCCTGCCAACCGCTCCATCTGTACCGGTGACTCCAGGGTTTCTCCCTGAGTGGTTTTGGTTTCCTCGGGCTGAGCCAGCTGACAGCCGGAAAGGAACAGCCCCAAGCACAAACACATAGCAATGATTTTCTTATGCATCACAATCCTCCTCATCCAAATTTCCGTCAAATTTCAAAACATCTCCTACATCGCACTGCAAATAGTAGCAAATCCGGTTGATGGTGTGGAAGCGGATACCTTTTGCTTTCCCGCTGCGAAGAATGGAGAGATTTGCCTCTGTAATGCCTACCTTCTGGCACAGTTCCTTTGCAGTCATCCCCCGCTGCCGCAAAATCTCATCCAAATGGGTAACAATCGCCATGAAATCCCCCCTCAGATGAACAGTCGGTTATCTTCCTGGAGCTGCTGCCCTTTCCGCAGCAAGGAGGCCAGCACCAGAAGGGCAAAAACCAATGCCATGCTGGAAATGGGTAGCCGGAAGCCGATTCCCACCAGATAGTAAATCCGGGAGGCGAAAACCACCGCCGCCACATTAAGAGCCGTCTGGCTCAGAAGCACCACCGCCAAGGTACGGCGGCACCAGGCGCACAACCCCTCCGCCTTCCGGCAAGCCGCCTCCCCATAGGGGTCCTGGGAAAGGTCTTTCGTAAGCCTCGCCCCCAACAGCAGCAGCCAGCCGTTCAGACCGTACTCCAGCACGCACACCAGGAATCCCCCAAGTAAAAACAGGTAGGAGGGCAGAAGATTCTGCCCCGGCATGGTGTTGCCGGATTCCAGAAACTTCCAGGAGGTGACCAAACCGGAAGCCCGGGAGGCAATCAAAAACACCTGGGTAGCTGCACACAGATACAGGAAAATCCCCAGAGCCTTTATGAAATTCTCCCCGGTCATGGAGCGGGTGGAGCGGAGGAGCCGCAGCACCGCCCAGGAGAGAAACAGGCTGTAACAGCTGCCGCAAAGCAGGGTCTCCCCCAGGGTGCCACTGAGAATATCCGGAAGGATATAGGGGTTAATCAGCACATACAGGGTATACCAGATGGCGATGGAGGTGAAAATCAGCAGCGCATCCTCCAGACCCCAGGACTTTTTCCACTTGAGAGCCAGGGGCAGCAGCCCCAGCACCACAAGCAAGGCGATGGCCGCACTGTTGCCCAGGCTGCCGGAAAGGCTCAGCTTCCGCAGCCCGGCAGCAGTCCAGGTGAAGGGCAGGCAGAGGGCCGCAACGCTGTTTTCCGCCCCCAGAATACCGGAACAAATAAACAGAACCAGGGCCACTGCCACCAGCCCGGCTATGATTGGTTTTTTGTTCATGGCTATCCCTCCAATTATTGTTTTATTTAATTTCCATCTTCAGTATAGCAGTAAAATTATTGTTTGTAAATAATTTCGTTTCTTTTCAAATAAGCGCCCGGTTCCAGCATTGCCGGAACCGGGCGCTTTTCGTCAAATGTCCATTTCTTTCGTTTTCTCCCTGGAACCGTATCGTTCCGCCAGTTCCTTCCACCGGGGATCCTGCTCCATATAGGCGAAGTCGTCGCTTTCCAGAATATCCAGCAGCGTCTTTCGCACCATTGCCTGGAAATCTGCGTCCATCGGCCGAAATGTCATATGCCTATACAAAGGCGCATGAACAAAGCTTCCCAGGCTGTCCACATTATCCAGCATTCCTTCCATGCAGGCCAGCGTTTTATCCCGGTCCTCAAGCTCCCGGGCCAGTTCCAAGTCCCCCGCAAAAATCTCGTATTCCCCCATCTCAAAAAGCCGGGCAAGTTCCTTCTTTTTCTCCCCATAATAGGCTGCCTTTTCCCATTCTTTTTTCTCCAGCTCCATGCAAAAAAGATTTTGGAGCACCATGGAAAGTATCTGATGTTCCGCCAGGAGGATTTCCTCATAGACCTGGTAAGCTTTTTCCGGCTCTCCGGTTTTCTCGTACAGCTCCCCCAGCTTGCGCTTCCGCTCCGGATTTTGTATGGAAAGGCAGGAGAGCGCTTCTTTAGCCTTGTCGAATTCTCCCCGGCGGAAGTAATAACCGTACAGTGCATCTGCTCCCGCCATGCGCATGGTTTCCTCCTTGCTTTTCCCCAACCGCTCATAGCACCGCAGGATGAAAGCCTCCTGTTCTTCCCGGATTTCCAGATTCCCGGTGAGGCGGCGGGTATCCATTTGCAGAGCAAGGCTGTGGATCAGAGGTTCACAATCGGGGTTTTGGAGGATTTGTTCTCTGGCCCAGGAAAAAGCCTCATCATAGGCCCCCTCCGAAAACCGTCTATCCCCTTCTTTCACCAAATTCTCAATCTCCTGTGGTGTCAGTTCCTCCCGAAAGGAAAGCAGTTCCTCCAGAGAAATGCTTAAGAGCCGGGCAATGGGCCCCAGGAGGGTAATATCCGGCAGGGCATTTCCCCGCTCCCATTTGTTCACAGCGGAAGCGGTAACCCCCAGGGCGCTTGCCATATCCTCCTGGGTGAGTCCTTTTTCCTTTCTGTATTTCCGGATTACATGATGCAGCTGCATATGTGTTCTCCTTTCCCCTGTGTGATAGCTTTATTTTACCAAATCCCGGGGGAAATGGGTAGGGAATCGCCGTTAAGTTTGAAGGCTGCAAACTGGAGCAACAGGCACATTCCCCTTAGAAAAATTCATTCTCCCTGTCCGGCTGGCAGATTTTTTCCAGCTTCTCCCGGAGCATTGTCAGTCTTTCCGGGTTTACCCCTCTGGCATTGTGAGGGCAGATATGGACGCAGCGCATACAGGAAATGCACTTTTCCAAATCCGTCGTTCCGGGGTTTTCCCGGGGGATGGCCTGCACCGGGCACTTTTCAGCACACAGTCCGCAGCCCACGCAGTCCCCACCTGTCTGAATCTCCATGGGGAGCACCCGGTATTCCTTGTAGGGGTAATTTCCCGGTACCTGGATTTCCGCCCTCTCCCCTTCCAGGCGGTTTTTCACCGTCAGAAGAAAGGCATCCAGCTTTTTCCAATCTGCTTCATTGGGCCTGCCTGCCCCGATGGTGGGGACGATGGAATGGGGCGTAATCATGGCAGCCGCTCCCACGCACACAAAACCCTGCCGGTTCAGAAGGTCTTTTAACTCCCGGAGAGTATCTTCGTAAGCCCGGGCACCGTAGGTCACCAGAAGCAGCGCCGGGGTCTTTTGCCCCCGGAGGTTTTCCAGCCGCATGGCAGCAATCTCCGGAACCCGCCCGCCAAAGGAGGGCACCGCCACGATTACAAAATCTTCTCCGGTCATTTCCACCGGCTGAACTTCCCGGGAAAGGTCAATTTCCGCTCCCGGAAATTCCTTTGCTATATATCGGACAATCCGTTCCGTGCCCCCGGTGGGGCTGAAATAAATATGGTAATTCATTCTGATTTTCCTTTCCTTATTGATGTTCCTTACAGGTAAGCTCCGTCACTTCCACCTGAAAAACGCAGGTCTTTTCCAGCACTGCCGGCGGAAAATCCCAATCCTTTTTCCCGGAATAATGGCTCATAATCTGCTGCAAACCGTGTATTTTCTCCTGAGGCTTTTCCAGCAGGCTGGGAATTCCCGTGGCGATTACACTCTGGAATCTGGCAGTAAAACCGCAGGCTGTTTCTCCTTCCCGGAGCTGGTAAGCACAGTCCAGTTCTATGCCCACCGGCCTTCCCCTTTTCACCAGCTCTATTTTCCGTCCCTCCGGGGCCCCATGGAAATAGAAAATCCGCTTCTCCCCTGTGTTTTCATATCCGAAGCTGAGAGGAACCACATATACCTGCTCCCCATCGGAAAAGCCCAGACGGCAGCAATGGCACTGGGCTATAATGCTGTCAATCTTCTCCGGATCGGTTACCTGTCGGTCCTTTCGCCGCATATATTTTTTCCTCCTTATGTATTACCCTATCATTGCCATAAGCAGGGTTCCTGCCAGCATCAGCACCAGGCCGGCTGCTGCTTTTTTGTTGATTTTTTCCTTCAAAAACAGGTAAGAAAATACCACCGTCACCAGAATGCTCATTTTGTCAATGGGAACCACCACACTGACCGTGCCGTTCTGGATGGCATAGTAGTAGCACAGCCAGGAGGCGCCGGTGGACAGGCCGGACAGCACCAGAAACAGCAGGGATTTCCCGGAAATCTCCCCCATGGTTTTCTGGAGCCTACCAAAAACACCATAACCCAGGAGAAAATCAGCACAACCACCGTGCGCAAGGCCGTTGCCACATCCGAGTCGGTTTTCCGGATGCCGCACTTGGCAAGCACCGCCGTGATTCCCGCAAAGAAGGCGGAAAGAACCGCCGCTCCAATCCACATATGTTTTCCCTCTCAATCTATCTCGTTGACCAATGCATGAAGCTCCCGGACAAAGCGGGAGGCATGGAATCCGTCGCATACCCCATGGTGTACCTGCATGGCAAAGGGCAGGAGGGTCTTGTCCCCCTCCTGGTAAAACTGCCCCATGGTGAAAATGGGGAGAAGGTATCCATAGCCCTTTTGCAGGTTCAGTTGAAAGCTCTCAAAGCTGACCCAGGGAATCATGGATACATCGACGCAGTTTTCCGGCATATGGGCTTTGGCAATCATCCCTTCCCTCTGTCCGTAGGTCTGCAAGTCCTTTTCATAGGCAGCGCAAAAGCTCCGGTAATCCTCGGAAAATTCTGTCCACAGCAGGGAGAAGCTCTCCGATTCCTTATGGAAAATCGTATAGGATGGGTTCATCTCCTCATAAATCCCCAATTCTCCCTGTGCGTTATATGCGGTACGAAATTCCGGGTGTCGGTTGACAACCTTTGTAATGGCGTAGAGCATGGTGGGAT
>DVFK01000023.1 GCA_018713285.1 Candidatus Faecousia excrementigallinarum | reverse complement strand
CGGCTCTGTTTTAGTTACTTTGTATGATGCTGTCGATGCAGTTCATTCTGGACTGAGTTCGTCTGCAAAGGTTTCTAATGTCCAAGCAAATTATCAATGGAATCTTGCAGAAGACTGTTCTTGGATTTATGTGAGTAAAAAAGGAGAAAGTAATTATAAACTTTCTGGTCGCTATCATAAAGGTTCTATGGGAGTTTTAGTAGGAGTTCCAAAGCTGGTTGTGAATGGAATGAACTCAACTGCATATATTAATTCTGTGAATCGCCAGCTCACCGCTGTGCCCAAAAATTATGACAGTACTTACTACGCTGTGCGTACTTTTGCATCCGGAAAAGTCGGCGTATACGAGTCATATATTTCTTCGCTTCCAGTTGTAGGACTTGAGGGAAAAACCGTGGCAACGGCCGTGCTTAGTAATCCGTTCTATCCAGTCTATGCGCAATAATACGAGTCGCAAAATATACATCAAATGGGTTGCTGTGGCCATTGTTCTATTTTTTTTAGCAACCATGTTTTGGCCCAGAAGATTCTGTGACTTCCTGCGCCCGGGAGAAGCCGTCACCTTTTATATCACCACCCGGACTTACACGGAGGACAGCTCCTTGCCGGAGATGGGCGAACAGCATTGGACAGTGCAGCCCGACACCCCGGCCTATGAGGAAATCATGGGGATTTTGGAGCAGTATCGGTGCCGCCTCTCCCTGTTTCCGCTGAAAAAGAACAACCAAGCTCCCTGGTGGAATCTGTACCAGGACGGCGGTGTGGAAATAACCAATCTGGGCACCAGCGATTGGAAAGCCAATGGAGTTCATTTCACCCTTTACGGCGGTGATGAGGCCGCAGCCCAAATGGAAGCCCAGCTTCTTGGCATTTTAACCTCTCTGAAACAGTAGCAACATCCCCGGAAAGGGTGGTAAAATCATCCCCGGAAGAAGGAAAAGCCCGGCTTGCTTTGGGAAATCAAGCCCTGTTTTGGTCGGAAACTCCCTTCTAAAATAAGAAAATCCCCTGGAAAGCCTCTGCTTTCCAGGGTTTTTGGATTTGAGGCAGTGCCGATACCAGGCGCAAAAAGGCTCCCTTGTTAAAGGGAGCTGGCAAAAATCTTTGATTTTTGCCTGAGGGATTCACAGTTGGCACTTCTCATTCGCAAAAAGTCCAATGTGGCAAGGCACAAGCCCCATAGCTCCCTCCGGGAGGGAGCTGGCACGCCGGAGGCGTGACTGAGGGAGCCAGCGGGCGGTGCAGTTCCGGTTTGCTTTGGGGGTGGTACTTGATAGAGGTTATCGACACTCCAACTTCCACCGCAGTAACGACACCGGGCAGGTCAGGGCAGTGACGACCTGCATCAGCTACCCAGCGAAATTGACACCGGAGGCACTCCGGGCGCTTGCCAGCGGGGCCTTACTTTCTTGCTCCGGCAAGAAAGTAAGGAAACTTGTCCGGCTCAAGGGGGGGATAACTCGCTCCCGCTCGAATTATCCCCCCCTTAAGAATCCCCCGGGTGGAACCATCCGGGATTGACCCTTCGCTTTGGCTCGGGTGGTGGGTTTCAGCCTCTGCCCCCGTTTTGGGTTGTGGTATTTGGGAGTGTTTCTTTCCCACGCTGTCGATTGAAAGCACGAAAAAGCCCGGCATCGCACCATAGAACGATACCGGATAAAAAAGGCTCCCTTGTTAAAGGGAGCTGGCACGGCGTAAGCCGTGACTGAGGGATTCCACAGCAGGCACTTTCCCAAAAGTACAAACCTATGTGGAAACCTGCAAGCCTGCGGAATCCCCCCGGTTTTGCCAGAGGCAAAACCACCCCCCTTTGGCAAGGGGGGCTTTGGCCTGTGCATCCACTACCTCCGCAGTAACGATACCGGGCGGGTCAGGGAAGTAACGATTCGCAGAAAGCCGCCGTGCGAAATTGCCACCGGGGGCTCCCCGGTCAGGCCATTTCCAGGGACAGCTGGCGGCCTCCGAGAATGTGGAAGTGGAGGTGATGTACCGACTGTCCGGCGTGCTCGCCGCAGTTGGATACCACCCGGTAGCCCTTTTCCAGCTTCTCCGCCCGGGCAATCTGGGGAATCACCTGAAAAATATGGGCGACCAGGTTGCTGTTTTCCGGGGTAATCTCGTCCACGGAGCCGATGTGGGCCTTGGGAATCACCAGAATATGCACGGGAGCCATGGGGGCAATGTCCCGGAAAGCCAGAATTTCCTCGTCCTCGTACACCTTCTGGGAGGGAATCTCCCCGGCGGCGATTTTACAAAACAAACAGTCCATGTGTATTTTCTCCTTCCGTTACAGTCCGATAATGTGAAACACCCCGGCGCTGGCCAGAGCCATGATGCACCCCGCCAGAACCACCCCTAAGGCAACGGAGGCGAAGGTGGATTTGAAGCCCATATCCAGGAAGCTGGCGGCCAAAGCGCCCGTCCAGGCCCCGGTGCCCGGCACCGGAATCCCCACGAACAGCAAAAGCGCCAGAAACATTCCATACCGGCCGGTGTGCTTTACGATTTTCTGTCCCGCCCGCTCGCCTTTATCCAAAACAAAGGAGCAGAACTTACCGATATACCGCTGCCTTGCCCCCCAGTGGAGAAACCGCCGGGCAAACAGGTAGATAAAGGGGACGGGAACAATGTTTCCCGCCACGCAGATGGCGATGGCTAAGAATTGGTCAATGCCCATGCCGATGGCCATGGGCACCGCCAGCCGCAGCTCCGCCACGGGAACCATGGCAACCAAAAATACTGTCAAGTACTTGTGCATACTTCCTCCGTAACATCCGGCACATCCTCGTCAGGCAGAGAGGACAGCACCTTTTTTTGAATGGGGATTGCGCTGGCCAGGGACAAGACATCCGCCACCGGCTGGGCCAGCTGAACGCCCAAGGCACCCAGGGGCACAGGCAGCAGCAACACCGCCGGGATGAAGAAGATTCCCTGCCGGGCCATAGCCAGGAAGGTGGCAGGCACGGTCTTGCCCATCACCTGATCCATCATGTTGCTCATGACCACAAAGCTCTGCATCCAGAAGGTCAGGCATTGCAGCCGCAGGGCCATGGCGCCGAAGGAGATCACATCCGGGTCATCCCGGAAGCAGGTGACCAGAGGCTCGGCAAAAATCCACCCGGCGATGCACACCAATACCAGGAACACAAAGGATACCCGGACGCAGAACCAGAAGCCCTTTTTCACCCGGGCGTACTTCCGCGCGCCGTAGTTGAAGCCGCAGAAAGGCTGGAAGCCCTGACCGAAGCCAATCATGGCGGACTGGCCGAAGTTGGTAATCCGCTGCACCACGCCCATGGCGGCGATGGCGGCGTCTCCGTAAACGCCGGCGGTCCAGTTCAGGGCGATGCCCGCCACGGAGGCCAGACCCTGCCGGGCCAGGGAGGGAAGCCCGCCCTTTATAATATTGCTAAGATACCACAGCCGGAACCGGACATTGGAAAAGCGGATGGGGATGTTGCTGCCCCGGTAGGAGCCTGCCAGCAGAATCAGAAAGCTGACAAACTGGCTGATGATGGTGGCCCAGCCGGCACCGGCTACCCCCATATGAAACACGAAAATCAGCAGCGGGTCCAAAGCGACGTTCAGCACGGCGCCGGAGGTGATGCCAATCATGGCATAGGCGGCGCTGCCCTGGAAGCGCAGCTGGTTATTCAGAACAAAGGAGCCAATCATCCAGGGGGCACCCAGGAGAATCACCTGCAAATAGGCCTTGGAGTGGGGCAAGATGGTGGAAGTGGAGCCTAAGCCCCAGGCGATGGGCTCCAGGAAAATCTGCCCTACCACGCACAAAATGACTCCGGCGGTAATGGCGAAGAAGAAACCGGTGGAGGCCATGACGGAGGCCTCCTCCACATCCCTGCGCCCTAAGCACCGGGAGATATAGTTGCCGCTGCCGTGGCCGAAGAAAAAGCCGATGGCCTGAATAACGGCCATCATGGAGAAGATAACCCCCACAGCGCCGGTGGCAGCAGTATCATTGAGCATACCTACAAAATAGGTATCTGCCATATTGTAGAAGGAGGACACCAGCATGCTCACGATGCAAGGTGCCGCAAGCTTGGCAATCAGCCCTTCCACCGGGGGTTGGGTCATCTGTCTGTATTTTTCTTCCTGTGTCATGGCGGCCTCCCTTTTTGTGCTTCGTAACGAATATTATACCATGAAAAATCAGTATTTTCAACCAAAAAAACAGATGTCCATATGTTCACGTTTTGTTCATTCATTCCGGTGGGGAATTTGCTATGCTTAGCGTAGATTTCTATGGAAGGAGGGGTTATCATGACATGGAATATTGTCTGGCTGGTACTGATGCTGGTGTTCCTGATTGCAGAAGGGGCAACCGCCGCCATGGTATCTTTGTGGTTCGTCCTGGGCTCTCTGGGCGCACTGATTGTAAGCCTTTTGGGCGGTGAAGTCTGGCTGCAATTTGTGGTATTTTTCCTGGTTTCCGCCATTTCCCTGGGACTGCTGCGGCCCTTGACCCGGAAATTTGTGAATCCGGAAATCACCTCCACCAACGTCAATGCCCTGCCGGGCACCAAGGGTTTGGTTTCCGAGGCCATTGACAATGTCCGTGGACAGGGGCAGGTAAAGCTGGGCGGCGTAGCCTGGACAGCCAGAAGCTCCGATGACCAGCCAATCCCGGCGGGTACCCTGGTACAGGTAGACCGGATTGAGGGCGTAAAAGCCTTTGTATCCCCTGTCCGGGAGCAGGTTTCCCAGTCCTGATTGGGTTATTTAGAAAGGAGAATGGATTTATGGAATTTGTCATTATCGGCATCGTGTTGGTTATCCTCTTTATTCTGATTGTTTCCAACATCGTGGTGGTTCAACAGTCCAAGGCCATGGTCATTGAGCGGCTGGGTGCTTTCCAGGCCGTGTGGGGCGTAGGCCTGCACGTGAAGATTCCCTTTATCGACCGGATTGCCCGGCGGGTGAATCTGAAGGAGCAGGTGCTGGACTATCCCCCCCAGCCGGTGATCACCAAGGACAACGTCACCATGCAGATTGACACGGTGGTGTACTTCCAGATTACCGACCCCAAGCTGTACTGCTACGGCGTGGAGCAGCCCATGACCGCCATGGAGACCCTCACCGCCACCACCCTCCGGAATATCATCGGCGACCTGGAGCTGGACCAGACCCTCACCTCCCGGGACGTGATCAACACCCGGATGCGCTCCATCCTGGACGAGGTCACCGACCCCTGGGGCATCAAGGTGAACCGGGTGGAAGTGAAGAACATCCTGCCGCCCCAGGACATCCAGAGCTCCATGGAGAAGCAGATGAAGGCTGAGCGTGACCGCCGTCAGGCCATCACCCAGGCCGAGGGCCAGAAGAAGTCCGCCATCCTCATCGCCGAGGGCGAACGGGAGGCCGCCGTGCTCCGGGCTGACGCCGAGAAGCAGGCCGCCATCCTCCGGGCTGAGGCGGAAAAACAGTCCGCCATCCTGAAAGCTGACGGCGAGGCCCAGGCCATCCGCACCGTGCAGCAGGCTCTGGCTGATTCCCTGGCCATGCTGAACCAGAACGCCCCCTCGGAGCAGGTCATCAAGCTCAAGGGCATCGAGGCCATGGAAAAGGTGGCAGACGGCAAGGCCACCAAGATCATCATTCCCAGCCAGATGCAGGGCCTGGCCGCCCTGGCAACCGGCCTGACGGAGACCATCAAAGAGCAGTAAACCCCCAAAAACACAAAGGGACAGGCAAACCGCCTGTCCCTTTTCAGACTGTCAATAAAGTCCCAAACCGGCAAAAGCAAAAGGAAATAGGCTTTCTTTCCCTTTTGGAGGATTGGGAGGAAAACCGGAGCCGGTTCTCCCCATAACAGCCCAAAAGTTGTTGCTTCGCAACGCTTTTGCCTTACTGCGCAAACGCCGCCCTACCGTACCCCATGTACGCCGACGGGCGGCGTTTGCTTGTCTTTGTGCCTTTCTTGACAGTCTGGCAGCGTGTCAAAAAAGTTTTTTGACACGCTGCAAAGGGACAGGCAAAACGCCTGTCCCTTTTCTGTTATGCGCCGAAGAACAGCTTCAAATCCTCTTCCACGGTGGTGATGCCGGCAATGCCGAAGTTATCCACCAGCACCTTTGCCACATTGGGGCTGAGGAAGGCAGGCAGGGTGGGGCCCAGGTGGATGTTCTTCACCCCCAGGTACAGTAGGGCCAGCAGCACAATCACCGCTTTTTGCTCGTACCAGGCGATGTTATACACGATGGGCAGGTCGTTGATGTCTGCAAGGCCGAAAATCTCCTTCAGCTTCAGGGCAATCACCGCCAGGGAGTAGGAATCGTTGCACTGTCCGGCGTCCAGCACCCGGGGAATGCCGCCGATATCTCCCAGGTTCAGCTTGTTGTACCGGTACTTGGCGCAGCCGGCGGTGAGAATCACCGTATCCCGGGGCAGAGCCTCTGCAAAGGCCCGGTAGTAGTCCCGGCTCCTGGCCCGACCGTCGCAGCCTGCCATCACCACGAATTTCCGGATGGCGCCGCTCTTTACCGCCTGCACCACCTTGTCCGCCAGAGCAAAGACCTGCTCATGGGCAAAGCCGCCCACAATCTCCCCGGACTCCAGTTCCTTAGGAGGCTGGCAGGTCTTGGCCTGGGCGATGATCCGGGAAAAGTCCTTCTTCTCCCCGATTTCCCCGGGGATGTGCTTGCAGCCGGGGAAGCCTGCGGCACCGGTGGTGTAGAGCCGGTCTTTGTAGCTGTCCTTGGGGGGCACGATGCAGTTGGTGGTCATGAGGATGGGGCCCCGGAAGGCCTCAAACTCCTCCTTCTGCTTCCACCAGGCGTTGCCGTAGTTGCCCACGAAGTTGGGGTACTTCTTGAAGGCCGGGTAGTAGTGAGCCGGGAGCATCTCCGAGTGGGTATACACATCCACCCCGGTGCCCTGGGTCTGCTCCAGGAGCATCTCCAGATCCCGCAGGTCGTGGCCGGACACCAGAATACCGGGGTTCTTCCCCACCCCCAGCTTCACCCGGCTGATTTCCGGGTTGCCGTAGGCAGAGGTGTTGGCCTTGTCCAGAAGAGCCATGGCAGACACGCCGTACTTGCCGGTTTCCAGCGTGAGAGCCACCAGGTCGTTTACCCCCAGGGTGTCATCCAGGGTGGCAGCCAGAGCCCGCTGCAAAAAGGCCTCCAGCTCCCGGTCCTCCTGAAGCAGCACATTGGCGTGCTTGGTGTAGGCGGACAGACCCTTCAGGCCGTAGGTAATCAGCTCCCGGAGGGAACGAATGTCCTCGTTTTCCGTGGACAGCACCCCCACGGTCTTTGCCTTGGCTGCCCAGTCCCCGGCACCGTCCCACAGAGCCGCCTCCGGCAGGTTATCCTTGTGGGAAAGGCGGTCAAGGAGGGCTTTCTTCTCCTCCAGAGTGGCGGCAATCCGGCCCTCAATGCGGGCTTTGTCAAAATTGGCGTTGGTGATGGTGGCAAACAGGTTCTGGGTGATGGTGCGGTTCACCGCCGGGGACACCTCCTGCCCCTCCCGGCCCAGAGCCACCGCCACGGCGGCAATTCCCTTGGTCACATACACCAAAAGGTCCTGCATGGCAGCCACATCCGGGGTCTTTCCGCACACACCCACCCGGGTGCATCCGGTGCACCCGGCAGTCTCCTGACACTGATAACAAAACATCTGATTTTCCATTTTAATCCTCCCAGGAAATGGCCTCCACAGGGCAGCCGTCAATGGCCTCCTGTACCTGGCTCTTGTTGCTTTCTTCTGCGGGGGCAAAGGCCTCCGCCTTGTCCTCGTCGTCCATGGAGAACACCTCCGGGCAAATGCCGCAGCAAAGGCCGCAGCCAATGCAGGTGTCCTTATCGACAATCACTTTCATCGCATTTACACTCCTTTTTCAAAATACAACCACCAGCAGCATCTTGAAGGCCTCCTGGCCGTACACGGCGTGGGGGTGTCCTGCAGGCATGACAATGGACTGGCCCTCCCGGAGAAGATAGTCCTCCCCATCGATGGTGATTCTCCCCACCCCGTCCAGGCAGGTGACGAAGGCATCCCCGCCGGATTCATGGGTGCTGATTTCCTCCCCCTTGGCAAAGGAGAACAGGGTAATGCTCAGGGCGCTGTTCTGAGCCAGGGTCTTGCTCACCACCTGCCCCGGCTGACAGGCAATCTGCTCCTTCAGGTCAAGCACCTGAGCCTGAGGGATATTCTTCATTTTTGGGTTCATAACCTTACCTCCTGATTCCTATTATCTATGGGTTTTCGGACTTTTATTCAGTCCAGAATCCGACCGTCCACCGACAGGGTCACCACCTGCCAGGGAATGATTTTTCCGCTGGCCTGCAATGCTTTCTTCACCGCCAGCTCCAACCCGCCGCAGCAGGGCACCTCCATCCGCACCACCGTCAGGCTTGCGATGTTGTTGTGCAGGAGAATTTGGGTGAGCTTTTCGCTGTAGTCCACCCGGTCCAGCTTGGGACAGCCCACCAGAGTGATTTTCCCCGCCATGAATTCCTGATGGAAATTGCCGTAGGCAAAGGCAGTGCAGTCGGCGGCAATGAGCAGCCGGGCGTTTTCAAAATAGGGGGCGTTCACCGGCACCAGCTGAATCTGGCAGGGCCACTGACCCAGCCGGGAGGGGACGCTCTCGGTTGCCTCCTGAACAGGCCGGGGGGCAAACTGCCGCAGCCGCTGCCCGGGGCAGCCGGTATGGGCTTGCTTTTTCTGATTTTCCGCCACTGCCTGCTGGTCATAGGCCGCCGCCTCCCGCTCCACGAAAGTAATGGCTCCCGTGGGACAGGCGGGGAGACAGTCTCCCAGACCGTCGCAGTAGTCCTCCCGTTGGAGCACGGCTTTTCCCTCCACCATGGCGATGGCCCCTTCGTGACAGGCCCGGGCACAGGCACCGCAGCCGTTGCACTTCTCTTGATCAATCTGAATAATTCTGCGAAACATAGGTTTTTCCTCCTGGTTCCCTTGACTTTTCGGGGATATTCTACTACAATGGGCAAAAACTATCTGTTGGAAATCCAACACGAAAGGAGATTTTATGGAGGAATATTTTTCCCTCCTGTGCCCTCTGTTTGCCGGGATTGCCCAGGAGGATTTGGCTCCCATGCTCCGGTGCCTGGGGGGACGGGAAAAGGCCGTCCCCAAGGGCAGCCCCGTATTTCTGGAGGGGGAACCGGCAACCCATATGGGGGTGGTGCTCACCGGCACGGTGCAGGTGGTGCAGCAGGACTACTACGGAAACCGGAACGTCCTGTCGGTCTTGCAGCCGGGGGATACCTTCGGAGAGGTGTTCGCCTGTGCAGGGTTGGACGCCCTGCCGGTGAGCGTCCTGGCAGCCAGCGACTGCCGGCTTCTGCTGCTGGACTGCCGGCGGATCATGACCCTGTGTCCCCACACCTGCGGCTTCCACAACCGGCTGGTTCAGAATTTATTGCAGCTCATCTCCCGGAAAAATCTGGAATTTACCAGAAAAATCCGCATTATGTCCCAGAAAACCACCCGGGAGAAGCTCCTTGCCTACCTCCTGTCCCAGGCCAAAGCCCAGGGCGCTTCCCAATTCACCATCCCCCTGGACCGCCAGTCCCTGGCAGACTACCTGGGGGTAGAACGCTCCGCCATGTCCGCCGAAATCAGCAAACTGAAAAAGGCCGGTGTGCTGGACACCAAAGGCTCCTGGTTCTCCCTGACAGAAGGCAGCACCTGATTTTAAGCAAAAACATAGAAAAATCCCCGAAAGCCCTTGAAAATCAAGGACTTTCGGGGATTGTATTTTTATTCCCACTCGTTGCCGAAAACCACAACTTAACGCTTTTTGTTTATAAACCGTGTGATGTGGTTTTCGTATTGTTCTGATAATCCATATTATACTGCCTGTACGACGAGAATTTATCAATATCTTAATCAGGTGTGAGAAAACCGATGGTTGCAAGAAAAGAATGTTCGCAAACGGTTATGCTTTTATTTAAATGTGTTGTAGCATAAAAGTTTAAGTTTTTCAAGGAATTTGCAAAACATCGGCCCCTCAGAAAATTTTGTGTAAGCGTTTTTCTACAAAATCAAGAATATCACATTATCAATGTGCATGATTGGGGCTTATTCCCCTTGGCTACCGCTTTCCCGGGAGGTTGGGACGGTATGCGCGCCTTACGCGGCGTGAATGCCGTTCCAGCCTCCCGGGAA
>DVFK01000022.1 GCA_018713285.1 Candidatus Faecousia excrementigallinarum | reverse complement strand
AACATGAAGATTAACAAGAAAATTTTGTCGTTTGTGTTGGTACTGGTACTTATCCTCTCCTTGTCCGCTCCGGCGCTGGCTGCAACAATTACGGAAACTTACTACTATACGGTCACTAGGACTGCCACAATAGAGGTAAGGGAAGTAGTAAGTGAGGTCCTGACCAACCATGTGCAGGGCTCGTCGGATTCCATTCCATATTCCGTTTCAGCCAAAACATACCCATTTGATCAGGCGCAGTTCCCGACTACCTATCGCAGCCAGCTGATGAGAGCTTATGCGCTTGAAGGCCTGCCTCAGTCGCTTAGGGTTAACGCCGAGTCCGGTCACAAGATTGTCTTGGCGTCGAGGCCCACAGGCACCTATTCGGTCTATTTGAAGCTTACACGCGCTAGGGGCATTTGGTCCGTAAGCACAGACGGCAATGCCACTTTGAGAAGCGGCAGCTTTGTTTCTGCACCAATCAGTTATATCATTGCGGCAGATCTAACCAACTAATCAAGTCACGGAGGAGCCGCAAATGCGGCTCCTCCGTGCTTTTTTATATCCATACCATACAAGGAGGCGGGAAAATGAAGAAGTTTGCGGCGATTGCCGCCGGATTGCTGGCGGCGGTGCTCCTTCTGGGAGGCTGTGGGGAAGATACCCCGGAAGAGCGGGATTCGGCGGAGGTATTGGTGGGTAAGAATCCCTGCGACATCTACTTTGCCACGGGCAATGACTATTATGACCTTTATGCGGCTGCTTCCTGGATGCCCGGCCCGGAGATTACGCTCCTGAGCCGGGAGGAAATCGACCCGGAAACCATCCAGGTCTCCCTGGACATTCAAACCCCCTATACCGTGGATGTAATACAGCAGGAAACCAATAGATCTCTGAGCACCTACGAAATCCAGGAGGTGGATGGGGTGCGGCAGGTCACAATGACGGATGCGGGTTTCTTTTCCTTGTATCTTTACCAGAGCTATGCCGGGATGGACTGGAAGGCGTTAGGGGAGGCTTATGCAGACTATTTTGCAACCATGGATCAGTACGAGAATGGAGAGGTGGAGTTAGACCAGCTGAAGGCTGCCGGAGCAGCCTATGACAACAAAGCAACAGAGTATGTGGAGGACTATATGGGGCTGGAGGTATCGGACCTTCCCCGATTCTATGAATATACCATTCAAGTCTTTATCAGCGAAGCGGAGAAGGAGGAGACCTTCACCAGCGTGGAGGTGACCATCGGAGATACTGTCCACAATGTGGAAATTGGCCAAGTGGTTCTCAGGCCCACGCCCGAACAAAACCTGGAAGCCTTCGAATATTTGTGTCCTGTTGGTTCTCCCCCTTATTGGATACCCACCTTCCCCTATGGGGAGGGAATTGCACAGTGTCAATACGAGGTCTTCTATACGGAGGAACCCCTGACCCTTACCGGGTTGGATTACTGGGAAAACACCATGTCCACCGCAGAGGTGGTGGATGTGACGGTTGTTTTGGCAGACAGTCGCGACAATATCGGTGGCGGAAACGGCGTGGAAATCCCCTGGGACGGGACGACCCCCATTTATGTGGAGCAGGGGAAATATGTGACCTTGTTTTTTACGGTGCAGGATCCCCGGATGCAGGAAATCAACTACCACAGCAAGCTCTATCCGGTGCTGGAATTTGACTGCCAGGGAAGCCGTTGGGAGACGGCATGTGATCTGGTCATGTATCGGAACTACAACGATATATGGCTGCTGTACGCCCTGGGGCTGGACGGCATGAGCCTGGAGAGCTATTTTAACGACTATTACTATGTGATGGACAGTGTCCGCCTTAGCAGGGCGGAAAACAGTGAGGCCAATCCCTGACCGCCTGGGATCTTCTTGGGAGGTGAAGTATGAAAAACAGCTTTCGGATTTTTCGCCATAGTCTGACAATGGTGGGCAGGACTCTCCGGAGTTATATGCTCCTCAGCGTCACCATTGTTCTGTCCTTTTCCCTGCTGCTGGGTTATCTGGGCCTGGTGGATAGTGAGGTTTACAACGCCAATAAGCATATCTTTCAGATCAACCGGGGAAATCTGAGAGTGCAGGACATGGGCAATCCCCAGCGCTTGGATACCCTGCTGGAGAAGGCTGCCCAGATGGAGGATACCTGCTTTTATACCGTATACAGCACTTGGGTGAGTATGAGCGACGGGGAGTATATTACCAGTGCCGGCAATACCCTGCATGCAAGGGAAATAAGAGCTGAATTTCTTTCCGGGTATGTCTGGGAGTTTTTCCGTTTTTTCGGGGAGTCCTGTCTCATCCAATGGCTGGATGGCCAGACGCATGACTATGTGGATTTACACCAGGGGGAGGCGATTCTGGACCTGGCAAGCTATTATGCCCTGGGGCTGGATAAATTGGAGGAACCGGTCTACACCTTCCGGTTTTCTGGGTCTGGAAATGCCTGCCTGGAAATGACCGTGAAAATCGTGGGGCTGGTGGATGTGGGCGGACCGTTCTTCACAGAGAGCGAAGAGGGGCTGGATTATAATTACAGCGATTATTCTCCCCTGATTCTTCTGCCCATGACCGGCTTGACCCCCCAGGATATTTCCATGCTGCGCCCATCCCGGTATGCGGTGTTCTACACGGAAAATCCCCAGGGGCTATACCAGCTGGCAACGGACCTGGGCTTTGATTTAGCCTTGGCAGACTCTGTGTACCGCTGGCAGGATTCGGTGCTGGAATCCATCCAGACCCAGAAGGGGACGAAGGCGCTGATTGCCTGCGCCATGCTGCTGATTCTGGGCATCAATCTGTATTCCAGCTTTAGCAATGCCCTCAGCGAGCGGAAATTTGAGATTGGTGTGAAGCGGGCCATTGGAGCCTCCAGCTTTCACATCGTCCGCCAGTTCCTCTATGAAAGCATCACGGTGATGGTGGTCAATATTCTGATTTCCATTGCGCTGGTGGTGGATGCGGGGCTGATTTACCGCCTGGTGGTGCAGAATACCCGGGGGAAAACCGATTTTTTGTACGAAACCTATACCCTGTATCTAAGCCCTTATTCCATGGGGATTTTCCTTACCTGCGCCGTGACATTGACGGTGGTTTTCAGCCTGATTTTTGCTTACAAGTCTACCCAGGTGCAGGTGATTGATTACCTGAAGGCAGAATAAGGAGGTGCGCCATGAAGAAGAGGCTTTTGTGTTTGCTTTGCCTGCTGGTGCTGTTGTTGGCAGGCTGCACAGGGGAAGAGCAGGAAACCACCCCCAGCGGCAATGCCGGTCTGGAGGGAACGGACGGAGACTTTTCCTATTATATCAATATCTCCAGCCAGGGGGAGTGGGATCTTTGCCCCGTTATGGATACCCGGCTGACCTATATGCTGCTGACCGGCGAACCCCTGAAGCAGGATTCCCAGGTCTGGTGTATGATTGCGGAAGGCTGGGAATCTATGCAAACCCAGTGCAGCGAGGAGTGGATGACCCAGTTCCCATTCTGGCTCTACCAGACCTACCGTGGTATGGACTGGAAGGAGATGGCTGCCCTGAAGGAGGCGGCACAAGGAGGGGACGAGGCTGCCAAAGAAAAGCTGGCAGCCTATGAAACCATGTATCTGGAGGATTACGAAGCGCTCACCCCTCAGGACCTTCCCCAGATTTATGGCTACTGGGTGACCAACGATCTGACGGCAACATTCAACAACCGAGCGGCCCGCTATGAGGAGATCCCCTTCTCCATTGACGGGGTGGAAATGGATGTGGCTGTGGGAACTCTGAATGTGCATGATAAGGGCTGGGATCAATATCCGGCGGAAGGGAATTGCCAGGATGTTTATGCCGGGCGGCTTTCGGATGCCCGCCCCACCTATTGGGGAGATGGAATTGTCACTCTGGAGGCAATAAAAATTGCCTCGGAGGATACACCCCAGACATTGACGGAATTGGCTCTGTATGGCATTGCAGGAGAGATCCTGGATATTCAGGTCTCCGTTGGCGGGGATACCCGGAGCTGGGACGGCAGCACACCCATAGAGATTCCTGCCAACACCTCCGCATCCCTGACGGTGACCCTGAAAACCCAGGCAAACCAGACCGTGGGTTACTGCGAGGATGCCAACATCCTGATTCAGCGGGAGGTGGAGGGCCTGACCCAGCGGCTGTGGTACTTTGCCGCAATTTCCCAGAGCTGGAATATCTATGAGCTTTATGCCATGATGGTGGATGGCCTGGATATTGGGGCGTATTACGCTTACAGCGCCGGGTGGGAGCAGCCGGAGCCCAGGCCCCTGCCCCAGACCCGGGAAATCCCCTTGGAGACCGTGACCGTGGCAGATACGGAGGATTACGCCCTGTCTGTCACAGGGGCAGAGTGGGACGATTTTGCCTACACCCTCCGGTTTTCTGCCCAGAACCGGAGCGATCAGGTGCTGGATTTGGTTATGGGAAATCCGTATTGGAATCAAATGGCTCTGGGGGGTGAGCTGGACTTTTCCATACATCTGGAACCGGGGGAGGCCGGGGAGTTTGCCTGGGTTGTTCCCTGGGAAGCACTGGAGGAATGGGGAATCCAGGCCAGTACCGGGGAGGACATCACCTCCATTGAATTTATCCTCACCCCCATGCGGGATGGGGAGCTCCCCACAGACCAGGATGGAAAGCCCTTCATCCCGGAGGAGTACACCTGCATTTACCCCCTGGGAGAGGAGGCGGTGACATCTCCCACCCTTCCGGAAACCCTCCTGCTGGAGACGGACAGGGCCCGGCTGTATGCAGTGGCGTTTGAAACCGAACCCCACAGCAGGTTGGTTGCCTTCACCTGGTCCCCCATGTGGGAGGTTACACTCCTGATAGAAAACCTGGATAAAGATAATGTGGATTTTGTGGGCTCGGATTGCAGGGTAAATGGAGTGGCTGTGGACCTGACGGCAGTATGTGCAGTTCGGGGCGAAAGTTACGCCCTTTATACTCTATATGTGGGCATGACCGAAGAAACGCTGGAAAGAATCGGAGAGCCGGAAACCATGACCTTTGTCCTGACGGAAAACAATACTGATGCCTATACTGTAACCATTGATTTGACCAAGGAACTGGGGGGAGAATAAGCTATGGGAAGAAAACTGCTGAAGGTACTCTTTTGGGTGCTGATTTTTGCATTGCTGGTATTGCCTCTGGGACTGATTTACCGGATTTCCTCGGAGGAAATGAAATCTTATGAACCGCTGGAATCCCCGGTGATCCGGCAAAGCTCCATCGGAACGCCAATCCAGGCCCAGCGGATGGACATTGACCTGTATGTTACCGTCTCCGGTACCTTTGCCTCCACGGAGGTGGCATTCATGGAACTGGATTATTTCTCGCCCTATGACATTCGCTGGACGGTCTCCCAGGGGGATGAGATTCAGGTTGGTCAGGTGCTGGGCTATTACCGTGGTGAGGAAGTGATCTCCACGGTAGAGGGCATCATCAGCAACATCAATGCCTCCGGCTCGGATGCCTATCTCATGGTGGACTGCTTCACCCCCCTGGTGCTGGAATGCTCGGTGGAAGACAAAACCTTGGCTTCCCTGAAGCAATTCCCTGACAGCTTGTCTTTGCAGGACGGAACGAAGGTGACCATCCAGCACATTGCCAAAGGAAAGAATCCCGACGGAACCACAAAGGTTCTCCTTTCCCTGGACCGGGAGGGGGATACCTATGGAGACACGGAGGAAGGACTGACGATTTTCCTGGGGACCGGCTATCCGCAGGTGCTGGTACTGCCCATTTCCTGCATCTACCAAAAGGTAGAGGGGGAGGAGGAGCCCTGGTATGTCCGGCAGGTTTCGCAGGACGGTTTCCTGATTCAGGAAAAGGAGGTCACCATCTCCTATTCCGATGCAGCCATGGCGGTGGTCAGCGGAATTGAGGAAGGCCAGTGGTTCGACAGCGGCTATAAAGTGGTGGTAGGTGGGGATGACAAATGAAAGAACTCCATTTGGAACTGCGTCATCTCAAAAAAACCTATACCCGCCCGGTGCTGGTGGATGTGAACCTGGAAGTGACCAACGATTCCTATGTGACCATCGTGGGAAAATCCGGCTCCGGCAAGTCCACCATGCTGAACATCCTGGGCCTGCTGGAGAACTGCAGCGGCGGTGAGTACATTTTTAATGGAATACCCATTGTCAACGGGGTGGACTACTCCCGCCTGCGGCTGGAGAATATCGGATTTATCTTTCAGTCCTACAATCTCATTCCCACCTTGTCCTGCAAGGAAAACATTCTCCTGCCCCTGCTGTATAACAAGCACAATGCCGTGCAGGATTTTGACGAACTGGTGGAGCTGCTGGATTTGCAGCCTTTGCTGAGCCAGCGGGTCAACACCCTTTCCGGAGGAGAAAAGCAGCGGGTGGCCATCGCAAGGGCCTTGATTCTGGACCCCTGCCTGATTCTGGCGGATGAACCCACAGGAAACCTGGACCCCAAAAACCGGGACCTGATTATGCAGCTGCTGCGGCGGGAGCACGAAAAAGGCCGGGGCGTAATCCTCATTACCCACGATATGGAGGTCGCCCGATCTGCCGATACCATTTATTTACTCCAGGATGGGATGCTCCAGACGGTTGACAGCCAATCCATGATGGAATGAACCTATGAAACGGCGGATTCGGGCGTTGAAGGAGAACAAATCGGGAAGCACCGCAAAAAGCGGTGCTTCTTTTTTGTATTTTCTACTTTACAGAATGACATTTTTGGGATATAATATCCAAAAGTATGCAATTTTTAGGAAATGAGAGTAATGGCATGAATATTGAATTTGATACCTATAAGCAGAAGCTGGGCGAAATCCGTCCCACACTGGATGATTTGGCTGGCTCTTTGAATCTGGAAGGGCTCCAAAACGAGCTGGAGCGGCTTCACGCCATGCAGGAGGCTCCCGGTTTCTGGGACAACCCGGAAAAGAGCCAGCAGGTGGTTATGAAGACCAAGACCATCGAGAACAAGCTCAGCCGCTACAAGAATATGGTCAGCTCCTGGGAGGACATGATGACCATTTGCGAAATGGCAGCGGAGGAGGACGACGATTCCATGCTGCCGGAGCTGAAGGAAGGCTTCCAGAAGCTCTCTGAAAATATGGAGCGGTGCCGTCTGGAAACTCTGCTCACCGGCCAGTACGACAAGAACAATGCCCTCATGAGCTTCCACGCCGGTGCCGGCGGTACCGAGGCTCAGGACTGGTGCCAGATGCTTTACCGGATGTATACCCGCTGGGCCGAAGCCCACGGCTACACCTATAAGATTCTGGACTATCTGGAAGGAGAAGAAGCAGGCCTCAAGTCTGCGGACATTCTCATCGAGGGTGAAAATGCCTATGGCTTCCTGAAGGGGGAGAACGGCGTGCACCGTCTGGTGCGGGTGTCTCCCTTTGATGCCAATGCCCGGCGGCAGACCTCTTTCTCTGCGGTGGAGGTCATTCCCGAAATCCAGGACGACAGCCAGGATGTGGACATCCGTCCCGAGGATTATGAAATGCAGGTGTTCCGTTCCTCCGGCGCCGGCGGTCAGCACATCAACAAGACCAGCTCCGCCGTCCGTCTGATTCACAAGGCCACCGGCATTGTGGTGTCCTGCCAGACAGAGCGCAGCCAGTTCCAGAACAAGGAAACCTGTCTGCGGATGCTCCGCTCCAAGCTGGTGGAGATCAAGGAGCGGGAGCACCTGGAGAAAATCTCCGACATCAAGGGCGTGCAGCAGAAGATTGAGTGGGGCAGCCAGATCCGCAACTATGTGTTCATGCCCTACACCCTGGTGAAGGACACCCGCACCGGCTGCGAAACCTCCAATGTCAACGCAGTCATGGACGGCGCTCTGGACCCCTTTATCAACGCCTACCTGACCTGCGCCGCCACCGGAAACTGGGTCACCAAATAATCGAAAATATCCCGGGTTTCCCCTTGATATTTGAAAAAGTCTGTGCTATAATGTATGGGCTTATTGTGAATCCGTGTTTTTCGGATGTGAAATTACGAAACATTCCCCACAAAGGGTGTGACTGCTGTGGGAGGGAGGTTACGAAATGGAAGTTTTGAAGATTGTTCTCATTGTTCTGGAGCTGATTGCCAGCCTGGCCCTGATTGTGGTTGTGCTGATGCAGTCCGGCAAGGAGTCCGGCCTGTCCGGCGCCATTACCGGCAACAGCAACTCCTACATGAACAAGAACAAGACCGGCGGCCTGGACAAGATTTTGGCCACTTCTACCAAGTGGATTGCACTGGTGTGGATTCTGCTGGCTCTGAGCCTGAGCCTGATCTGACAAACAAAGACCACAGATTTTCTTCTGTGGTCTTTTTGTTATCCGGGGTTCTCCCGGGAAAAAGGATATTTTACCACTAAATGGAGGCGTTTTTATGGAAGCAATCAAGTTAGCCGGGCTGGAGCCCAAGGCGGTTATGGGCTATTTTGAGGCCCTGTGTGCCATTCCCCACGGCTCCGGCAATACCAAGGCCATCAGCGACTATCTGGTAGCCTTTGCCAAGGAACAGGGGATTTCCTATGTTCAGGATTCTCTC
Organism: Candidatus Faecousia excrementigallinarum; assembly: GCA_018713285.1. GTDB lineage: Bacteria > Bacillota > Clostridia > Oscillospirales > Oscillospiraceae > Faecousia > Faecousia excrementigallinarum. Next base: position 29,298 of record DVFK01000022.1, on the reverse strand, counting down.
AACAATGTGCTGCTGTTCCAGGAGGGGACTGCCGGGTATGAGGATCATCCCCCGGTGGTGCTCCAGGGGCATATGGATATGGTGTGCCAAAAGGATGCAGACTGCCCCATTGATATGCAGACGGAAGGGTTGGATGTGACCCACGACGGAGAGTGGGTGTTCGCCAAGGGCACCACCCTGGGCGGCGACGACGGCATTGCGGTGGCTTTTGCCATGGCTCTGCTGGCGGACAAGACCATTCCTCACCCCCCGCTGGAAGTGATTGTCACCGTGGACGAGGAAACGGGAATGTTCGGCGCTGCGGATATTGACCTTTCCGGGCTTCGGGGCCGTACCCTCATCAACCTGGACTCCGACGACGAAGGGGTGTTCACCGTATCCTGCGCCGGCGGCGCCAGAGCCCACCTGACTTTGCCGGTGGAGCGCCGGGCTATTTACGGTCCCTGTGTCCGCCTGGTGGTGGAGGGGCTCCGGGGCGGCCACTCCGGTGTGGAGATTGACAAAAACCGTGCCAACGCCAACAAGGTCATGGGACTGCTTCTGGAGCGGATTCAAAAGACCATGCCCATCAGCCTGACCCAGCTTGCCGGCGGCGACAAGGACAATGTGATTCCCAACCGCTGCCAGTGCACCCTGGTGACCCTGGGAATGCACCCGGAGAAAATCAATGACATTGCCCAGGAGCTGCAAGAGGAGATCCGCCGGGAGTACGACGAGCCCAACGCCTCCATCCACGGGGACAATGTGGATGCCCTGGGGGGCAACGGCCTGAGTACGGAGGATACCGCCCGGGTGATTGCCCTGCTGAACAGCACCCCCAACGGTGTCCAGTCCTGGAGCCAGGACATAAAGGGCCTGCCCCAGACCAGCCTGAACCTGGGCGTGCTGAAGCTGGAGGAGGGACTGCATCTGGACTTCTCCGTGCGCAGCAGCGTCAACCAGGAGAAGCGGGAGCTGCTGGACCGGCTCCAGGAGCTGGCCAAATTCCACGGTGCCCAGTGCGAGGAATCCGGCGACTATCCCGCCTGGGAGTACCGGAAGGAATCCAACCTCCGGGAGGTTATGGTGAACACCTACCGGCAGATGTTCGGCAAGGAGCCGAAGGTGCAGGCTATCCACGCCGGCCTGGAGTGCGGCCTCCTCAGCGAGAAGCTGCCGGGACTGGACTGCGTGTCCATCGGCCCGGAGATGCAGGACATCCACACCAGCCGGGAGCGGCTGAACATCGCCTCCACAGAGCGCACCTGGAAGTTCCTGCTGGAAGTTCTCAAAAACCTGTAACCACACAAAATGACCTGCCTCGGCGGCAGGTCATTTTTTATAGAAATCGATGCATCTGCCCGTAATACCTCCCTCCGGGAGGGAGGTGGCTTGGGGCGCAGCCCCAAGACGGAGGGAGCCTGCGGGCGCAAAGCCAATTTGAAGAAAGTATGTGGTACCTCCCCGGGGGTGACAGGTTTTGAAAGGTCATTTTTCACAAATAACTTGCCCTTGTATAATCTCTTTCTATGTGATATGATGGAACCATGAAAACGGCAGCAGCCGAAACAGAGCAGGAGGAATCCCTATGGGCAAGTATATTATGGCTTTGGACTCCGGTACCACCAGTAACCGGTGTATTCTTTTTGGAAAAGATGGGGAAATTGTGGCAATGGCCCAGAAGGAATTTACCCAGTATTTCCCCCAGCCGGGTTGGGTGGAGCATGACCCGGAGGAGATTTACGCCACCCAGGTAGAGGTGGCCAGAATGGCCCTGAGCAACGGGGGAATCGCCGCCGGGGATGTGGCGGCCATCGGTATTACCAACCAGCGGGAAACCACCATTGTGTGGAACCGCCTCACCGGACGGCCTGTGTGTCCTGCCATCGTGTGGCAGTGCCGCCGGACGGCAGACCATTGCCAGGAGCTGAAAAAGCTGGGCTATGAAGATTTCTTCCGGAAGAAAACCGGCCTGGTGCTGGACCCCTATTTCTCCGCCACCAAGCTGCGGTGGATTCTGGACCATGTGCCGGGAGCCCGGGAGCAAGCCCAGGCCGGGGAGCTGCTGTTCGGCACGGTGGAGACCTGGCTCATCTGGAAGCTCACCGGGGGCAAGGTCCATGTGACGGACTATACCAACGCCTCCCGGACCATGCTGTTCAATATCCATACCCTCACCTGGGACGAGGAGATTCTCCGGCTCCTGGACATTCCCAAATCCATGCTGCCGGAGCCAGTGCCCTCCAGCGCTGTTTACGGACATACAGATCCGGGGATTCTGGGAGCCTCCATCCCCATTGCCGGTGCAGCGGGGGACCAGCAGGCAGCCCTCTTTGGCCAGACCTGCTTCCATCCGGGACAGTGCAAATGTACCTACGGCACCGGTGCATTCCTACTGATGAATACAGGCGCTACCCCCATGGACTCCCAAAACGGCCTGGTGACCACCATCGCCTGGGGCCTTGACGGTAAGGTGAATTACGCCCTGGAAGGCTCCGTGTTTGTGGCCGGAGCTGCCATCCAGTGGCTCCGGGACGAGCTGCGCTTTTTGGAGTCTGCCGGGGACTCGGAGTATATGGCCAACAAGGTGGACTCCACCAACGGCTGCTATGTGGTCCCGGCCTTCACCGGACTGGGGGCACCCCATTGGGATGCCTATGCCCGGGGGGCGATTGTGGGACTGACCCGGGGGGTAAACAAGTACCATATTATCCGTGCCACCCTGGATTCCATCGCCTATCAGATGGTGGATGTGCTCCGGGCCATGGAGGCGGACGCAGGCATGGCCATCCCGGGACTGCGGGTGGATGGCGGCGCCAGCGCCAACAACTATCTGTTGCAGGTCCAGGCGGATTTGTGCAGCGCTCCGGTGCAGCGGCCCCACTGCGTGGAAACCACCGCCATGGGCGCTGCCTACCTGGCAGGCCTGGGGGTCGGCTATTGGGAAAGCCTGGAGGAGATTGAGAAAAACTGGCGCTGCGACCGGGTCTTTGCCCCCCAGATTTCCCCTGAGGAACGCCAAACCCGCCTCACCGGCTGGCAAAAAGCCGTGGCCTGTGCAAAAGCTTTTGAATAATCAAAAGGAAGAAGCCCACCGACTTCTCCCTTCTAAAGATAAAGTTTGATTGGAGCGAGAATATGACCGTAAACTGTGTTTGGGAACATAACGGCAAGGACACGTTGCTGTATGCGGTGGATTACCCCGGCGCATATACCCGGGGAGAGAGCTTGAAAACGGCTGTCGGGAAAATGCCCCGGGAAATTGCGTTATATCTTAAATGGTGCGGTGGTTCTATTGACGACGATATGAAAATCGCCATTGTCCAGGAAAAAAGTTCCAATCTGGACATCAAAGATGCGGATTCCGATGTTCTTTTTCAAAGGGAAAAAGAACCGTTGACGGCAGAAGCGTATGAAAGGCTGAAAGAGCTTGCGCTGAAGTCTGCAAAGGATTTTCTTGCCTTATATCAGTCCATTCCCGACAAAAACGCGGTGGCCATTGCCCAACGCAAGACCTTTTACGGTCAGGTTCCCCGCTCCGCAGAGGAGATGTACCAGCATACAAAGAATGTTAACGCATATTATTTCGGGGAGATAGAGGTGTCGGCAGACAACCATGGGGATATATTTGCGTGCCGCAGGCGGGGGTTCGAAGCGCTGGAAGCGATGCCGAATTTTCTCCAAAACAGAGTCATTGCGGGAAGCTATGGAGAGGAATGGTCACTTCCCAAAGTCCTCCGCCGCTTTCTCTGGCACGACCGGATTCACGCAAAAGCGATGTTCAGGATGGCAGTGAAGGTGTTTGGAGCCCAGAATATTGTCAATCCCTTTTGCTTTCAGATAGAGAAACGGTAAGTGTTGAATCCAATTCTAATGTAGCTGTGCTGTATACGGTTTCCGGGGTGTAAAGGCTCCCTTGCAAAAGGGAGCTGGCGCCGAAGGCGACTGAGACCAACTATAACAAGTCAAGCAGAAATTTGCGGATAAAAAAGTGAATAAGGTGTATTCTTTTTCAAAAGGGAATAAAGGATTCTCACCAATTTCTTGGCAATATGAGAACAAATCACGTTGTAATGTTTCCCTTCAGAGAGCTTCTTTTGGTAGTAGATGGCGATATTGGGATTGTGGACAATGGTGCTTCTGGCGGCCATGAGGAGGGCCCAGCGTAGCTGGGGGGAGCCTCGCTTGACCATGGTGCCGGAGGCCGGGGTGTACTTGCCGGACTGGTATATGCTGGGGTCAAGGCCGGCAAAGGCCAGGACTTTCTCCGGGGTTGCAAACCTTGTCACATCCCCCAGCTCCGCCAGAATCATGGCTCCCAGCACCAGACCGATTCCCGGAATGGTGGTAATGGGAGAATCTATCTCATTCATAATCTCCCGGATGGCCGCCTCATATCGCCGGATATAGGCTGTGTTCAATTCTATCTGGTCAAGGTAGTATTGCATTTCCAGCGCCTTGGTTTCCGAATGGCAGCCTACAGAGTTCTTCGCCAAATCTATGAGCATGGCAGCCTTCTCCTCCCCCAGGCGGTGTCTGGAGGCCTCCGAAAGGATTTTGGCAACAGCCGTCTTCTTGGCAGCAGAGAGCTTCTTTGCCGTGGGATATTTCCGCAGGATGGCAATGGCAGCTACGCCAAATACATCCGAAAAAGCGGTGTGAAATTCCGGAAATACCTGCACAAGCAGTGCTTTCAGCTGAGTTTTCGCCTTGGAGCAGGCTCCTACCACAGAAAATCTTGCTCTGGTTAGTGACTTTAGCTCCGAGATGTGGTATGATATCTGCGGATCGGGGTCTGGAAGCTCCCGTGCAAGGTAGGATGCCAGGAAACTGGCGTCGGACTTATCTGTTTTTGTTTTTCTTAGAGTGGTTGCTTGCATGCTCTTTTTAATGAGCAGGGGATTGAAGGTGCGAATTTCATACCCATTACGCCTGAGAAAATCACGCAGATTGTCGCCGTAAATGCCGGTGCTTTCCAGCCCGATCTTTGTTTGTTCCGGTTCTGCGTATTTCTTGCAGGCGGCCAGGAGGGATATGAAGCCGTCCCTGGTGTTGGAAAAGGAAAAGGATTCCAATTTTTTGTTGTGTTCCCCCAGAATGCAGCAGTCATGCTTTTCCGAAGCGATGTCGATTCCCACATAGATCATGATGCATACCTCATTTCGTGACTTGCGTTGTGATTCCACATTCGCCTTGCGTAGTAACCTTGATAGATATCAAACGTCCAAGCGTTATCCAACTCATTAACTCTCAAGCAAGACGTTGTGGGTGTAGCCTCAGTCAACCAGTCTGCAAGCAGCTGTAAGGGATTCAATCCACTCCACAACGCTTACTTGAGTATACACCACTTATTCACTTTTTTCGCCTCTCTTATTATACAAGGGATTCACGGTACGCACTTTAAGGTATAAAAAGCCCGATGTGGAAAGGTTTTCGGCTGGATTAGCCGTTCCACATCGGGTTTTGCGTTTATGGGGTGCCTGCCGTGAATCCCTCAGCCACGGCTTACAACCTGTCAGCTCCCTTTTGCAAGGGAGCCTTTGTGCCAAGCCTTAGGCCTTGGTCCATCCGGGTTGTGGTTATTCCTGTAAAAAATTCCATTGTCCCGGAATCAGCCGGGAAAAATCCTGCAAGTCCTCCTGGGAAATGCCCCAGGCGCCCATGGATTGGAGGGCTTCCATGGCGGCAGTGCCGTCCTGGAAGCAAAACACCGGGGAAAGGCTCTGGCGCAGGTTGGTTACGGTGCCGTCCCAGGTGCCGCCGGTACCCTGGCTGCACTGGGCCACAAAGGTCAGCTGCCCCAGGGCGTGGATGACCCGATTCCGATGCAGCGCCCGAGCGGGGGAGAAGGGGGCGTCAAAGCTGTCCAAAGACAGGTACAGTAGCCTATCCCGGTGCTCCTTGTCTGTCAGGGTATCGGCAACAACGGAAATCACCCGTCCCCCGGCTTCCAGACAGGCTTCCTGCGCCGCCTGGTCTGCACCTTTGGCATTGCCGGAGACCAGGGTGTAGCCCTGCCGGGCTGCCTGTCTGCCCACTTCCTGGGCAAATGCCAGATTTCCCCCTTCAATGGAACGGCTGCCTACCAGAGCCGCCGCCGGGGAGTCCAGAAGGGAAACATCCCCCTTGGCCCACAGGCAGCCGGGACTTTCCAGCCCCAATCGCTTCCGGAGAATCAGGGGATACCCTTGGCTTACCCGGGTGATGGGGGTGCAGCCCTGAATCTTTGCCTGTTTTAAGTACCACCGGAGCTGTTCCGTTCTTTTCAGCAGCTCCAGAATCCGGCGGCTTAATTCTTTGGAACAGCCCAGCGCTCCCAAATCCTTTTCTTCCAGCTCCCGGGCTTCTGCCGGGAGGGAGAGGCCTTCCATGCTGCGAAAGAGGTTTCGCAGCTGGGGCGTGGTAAGTACCTTGCAGTTTGGGTCTCCCAGCTGACAGGTGAGCAGCAGGAACCCTTCCTCCAGGGGGGTCAACGGAACCGCTTCTTGATGACCGGTGCCTTGACCTCCTGGGGAGTCAGAGTACCGTCATCAAAGAGTACCACGGGCTGAATCTGGTAATGAGAGTACTTGGCAATTTCGTCCAGCTTGGCCTGCTCCGGAAAATTGCCGATGATGGAATAGGCCACGCCCTTCTTCTTTGCCCGGCCGGTTCTGCCGATTCGGTGAACATAATATTCGTTCTCCAGAGGCACATCATAGTTGATGACACAGTCCACATCCTCCACATCGATGCCCCGGGAGGCCACATCTGTGGCAATGAGGATTTCCAGCTTTCCGTCCCGATACTGCTGCATGGTCTTTTCCCGCTGGCTCTGGCGGATATCCCCGTGGATGCAGTCGCAGCTGGCTCCAGCCCGCTGGAATTCGTCGCAAAGCCGCTGGCACATATGCTTGGTATTGCAGAAAATAATCACCCGGTGATAGTCCTGGGTGCGGATGAGCCGCAGGGTGGTCTCCGCCTTTTCCAGGGGCGTGACGGTAATGGAGAACTGCTGAATGTCCGGCCGGTCCTCCTCCTTGGGCTCCACGGTGATTTCCACCTCGTCCCGCTGATACATCCAGGACACGGTCATAACCTCCTGGGAGATGGTGGCGGAGAACAGCCCCAGATTCTTCCGGTTCTTCACCCGCTCAATAATCCGGGTCACATCCTTGAAAAAGCCCAGGTCCAGCATCCGGTCCGCCTCGTCCAGAATGACGGTGCGGATTTTGTCCAGCCGGATGTTCTTCCGGTTGTAGTGGTCCATAAGCCGTCCGGGAGTAGCCACCACAATCTGGGGCTTCTTTTCCAGCTGCTTGGCCTGACCCACAATGCCGGCACCGCCGTAGAGCACCGCAACACGGATGCCCTTGTGGAAGGTGAGCAGCTCCCGCAGCTCATCCCCGATCTGGATCGCCAGCTCCCGGGTGGGAGCCAGAATCAGCCCCTGGACCTCCGGCAGCTCCGGGTCAATGTGCTCAATCATGGGAATACCGAAGGCGAAGGTCTTGCCGGTGCCGGTAGGAGCCTTGGCAATCACATCCTTCCACTCCATAAGGGGCGGAATGGCCTCCTGCTGAATGGTAGTGGGGTAGCCATAGCCCCGCCGCTCCAGAGCCTGCAAGGTCGGCTGGGAAAGCCCCAAATCCTGAAATGAGAGAATATTTTCTTCCATAGTCTGACTTCCTTTGTAAATACACAGTGATTTTTCTGCTATTTTAGCAGATTTTTTCCCAATATGCAACTGTCCCGGGGGATTTCCTGCCATTCATAGAAAATTCAGCAATGGTTTTCCGGGGACGGTTTACAAAAGGGGAAAAATGTGCTATATTTTAAGCTGATAATTTGGGCTTACATAGCCTCTTTCCAGTAAGAGGAGGGCAAAGAACATGGGAAAACTGATTGTGATTGAGGGAACGGACGGATCCGGGAAGTCCACCCAGTTCCGGCTTCTGTCGGAGCGGCTGGAGAAGGAGGCGGTTTCCTTCAAACATTTGGTGTTTCCCAGATATAGCCAGGAGAGCTCCGCTCTGATTCGGATGTATCTGGGCGGGGAATTTGGCACCAAGCCGGAGGACGTGAATGCCTATGCCGCCTCCACCTTCTTTGCGGTGGACCGGTATGCCTCCTACAAAATGGACTGGGGTCAGTGGTACACCTCCGGCGGGTTGGTGCTGTCGGACCGGTACACCACCTCCAATGCGGTGCACCAGACGGTGAAAGTGCCCCAGGAGGAGCGGATGACCTTTCTTCACTGGCTGTACGACCTGGAGTTTGAGAAACTCCAGCTGCCCAAGCCCGATTTGGTGCTGTATCTGGATGTACCCACGGACTTTACGGAGAAGCTTCTCCGCCGCCGGGAGCAGGACACCCATACCCAGGCGGACATCCACGAGCAGGACACGGCATACCTTGCCGCCTGCCGGGAAGTGGGCAGACAGGCCGCAGACTTCTATCACTGGCAGGTGATTTCCTGCGTAAAAGATGGAGCCATGCGCACCATAGAGGATATTCACGAAGAAATTTATCAATGTGTAAAGAAATGCTTGGAGGCGTAAACTATGGTATATATGCTGTTGGGAACGGGCTTCGAGGAAACGGAAGCCATAGCCCCCTTAGACATTATGCGCCGTGCCGGAATCCCGGTGCTGACGGTGGGCATTAACGGAAAGACGGTTGTAAGCAGCCATAAGGTCCCGGTGGTGGCGGACATCACCCTGGAGGAGATGGATCTGACGGATATGGATATGATTGTCCTTCCCGGCGGTCTGGGAGGCGTCGCCTCCATCCGGGGAAGCCAGCAGGCTATGGATGCCATTGCTTTTGCCCGGGACAACGATAAGTGGATGGCTGCCATCTGCGCCGGTCCTACGGTGCTGGCAGACCTGCACATCACCGACGGACGGCAGGCTACCTGCTATCCCGGCTGTGAAACCGGCATGGGGGAAGCGGTGATGGTGTCGGATGTACCCTGCATCCGGGACGGAAAGGTGATTACCGGAACCTCTGCCGGGTGTGCCGTTCCCTTTGGACTGGCGCTGGTGGAGGCCCTGAAGGGGAAGGAAGCAGCAAAGACCGTGGCGGAGCAAATCGTCATCCGTCACCTGTAAAGGAGCAATTATGGATTTTGAGAAAAAGGACTCCCAGCAGTCCACGGAGGATTGGCTGGACGAGATTTTAGGCGAGCAGGAAGCGTTGGATGAAATCGAAGCCGACGAGCACGCCATCACCTCTGCTGGGCTTACCCACCCCAGCGATGCGGAGGTGGATGCCATCCTGGCGGAAAACTGGGACGAGGATCAGGTGGTGGAAGACATCCAGAAGACCATGGGCGGGGAAAGCTCCGACACCATGAAGTTCGACCCGGTGCCGGAGGAAGCGGCGGCATACCAGGAGGGTACCGGTGCCCGGGAGCCTGAGGAAGCCGTGGCAGAGACTCAGGAGGAACCGCCTAAACCCAAGACCCGCCCCAAAAGAAAGCGGGGCTACGGCCTGTTCGGTCTGCCCCACCTGGTGGTGACTGCCGTTTGGCTGTGCATCATTGTGCTGGTGGGCGTGACCCTGGGCAATACCCTGTGGGTGTGGTGTGCGGACATTATGGCTTTCGGTAAGGAGGAGACCACCGCTACCATCACCATTTCCGATGCGGATGTGGGCAACATCGATGTCATTACCCAGAAGCTTGTAGACGCCGGCCTCATTGAGCAGCCCGGGGTGTTCAAGTTCTTTGCGGAGTTCACCGGCAAGAAAGACGACATCAGCGCCGGTACCTTCACCCTCAGCAGCTCTCTGGACTATAACGCCCTGATTCAGCAGATGTCCCCCCAGTCCCCCTCCCGGGAGATTGTGGAAGATTTGCTGATTCCCGAAGGCTACACCTGCGCCCAGATTTTTGCTTTGCTGGAGGAAAAGGGCGTGTGCACCGTGAAGGAGCTGGAGGAATACGCCGCCAACGGAGAATTGAAGGAGTATTGGTTCCTGGATGGCGTGGAGCGGGGAGACAAGTACTGCCTGGAAGGCTTCCTGTTCCCGGACACCTATGACTTCTACACCAACGACGACCCCAAGCGGGTGTTGGAAAAGATGCTGGATGACTTCGACTATCGTTTCACCGATGTAATGAAGGAGAAATTCCAGACCCTGCAGGAGCGCTACGCCAATATGCTCTCCAGCAACGGCTATGACAGCGAGTATATCGCCAGCCACCAGCTGACCCTGCCCCAGATGGTGACCATGGCTTCCATGGTTCAGAAGGAAATGGCTACCACGGAAGAGAGCTTCAAGATTGCCTCCGTGCTGTATAACCGGCTGACCAACCAGAAGGAGTACCCCCGTCTGGACTGCGATGCCACCGTATACTATGCCATCGGGGACTATTTCTGGGAGAAGGAGGAGCTGACCCAGGCGGATCTGGACTTCGACAGCCCCTACAACACCCGGAAGAGCCAGGGACTGCCTCCCGGACCCATCTGCAACCCTGGTATCTATGCCATCTACGCCGCCCTGGATCCGGACGACACCAACTTCCACTACTATGTCTACTCCAAGGAAGATAGAAAGCACCTGTTCTCCGAGACTCTGACAGAGCATGAGCAGAAGGTTGAGGCATTGGGGTACTAAATGAAAAAAATAGAATTACTCAGTCCTGCCGGGGATATGGAACGGCTGAAAATGGCGGTTCTCTACGGTGCGGATGCGGTATACCTGGCAGGTACCGACTTTGGCATGCGCTCCTTTGCGGGGAATTTTTCCCCGGAGGAGCTGCCCCAGGCGGTGGCTTTTGCCCACGCTCATGGGGTAAAAACCCATGTGACGGTGAACACCATGCCCCGCAATGACGAGGTTGCCAACCTTCCCCAGTATTTAGAGCAGCTCCAGGACGCCGGGGTGGACGCCCTGATTGTGGCAGACCTGGGAGCCTTTACCCTGGCGGGGAAGTACGCCCCCAAATGCCAGCGGCATATCTCCACCCAGCAGTCCGTGGCAAACTACGAATGTGCCAGAGCCTGGTATGACCTGGGAGCCACCCGGGTGGTGCTGGCAAGAGAGCTGAGCCTGGAGGAAATCCGCACCATCCGGGAGAAAACCCCCAAGGAGCTGGAAATCGAAACCTTCGGCCACGGCGCCATGTGCGTCAGCTATTCCGGCCGGTGCCTGCTGAGCAACTACATGACCGGCAGAGATTCCAACCGGGGTGCCTGTGCCCAGCCCTGCCGGTACCAGTACGCCCTCATGGAGGAGAAGCGGCCGGGAGAGTATTTCCCGGTGTACGAGGACGAAAAGGGCACCTACATTCTCAACTCCCGGGATATGTGCACCATCGACCACCTGAAGGATCTGATGGAAGCCGGGGTGGACTGTATCAAGATTGAAGGCCGGGCCAAGTCTGCCTATTATGCCGCTATTGTCACCGGAGCTTACCGCCATGTGATTGACGATGTGGCGGCAGGGAAGCCCATTGACCCGGTGTGGCGGGACGAGGTGGAGCATGTGTCCCACCGGATTTACTCCACCGGCTTCTATTACGGAGAGCCGGGACAGTATACGGAAAATTCCCGGTACATCCGCCAGTGGCAGGTGGCAGCCATTGTGGAAAGCTGCGACGAAAACGGCCTTGCCCTATGCAGCCTGCGAAACAAGTTTACAGCGGAGGATTCCCTGGAAATGGTGGGGCCTGACCTGCGCCCCTTCCCCCTGAAAAACTTTACCATGGAGGACCTGGAGGGCAATCCTCTGGAAGAGCCCAGAAAGCCCCAGATGCAGTTTTATTTGCAGCTGCCTTGCCCGGTTCCGGCCTATTCCATCCTGCGCAAAGCGGTAGACTTATCTGCCAAGTAAATAAAATCGCCGTGGACATACCACGGCGATTTTTCTGTTGCCAAAAAGCGGCTTTCGGTGCTATACTCATAACAGATTGATTTGTCAGAGGGTAGAAGTATGGTTTATCAGGTGGGAATCTGCGACGATTCGGAAGCGGACAGAAACTATATACAAGACCTTGCCCGGCAGTGGGCGGCTCAGCGGGGGCATACCCTCCAGATTCGCAGCTTTGCCTCCGGGGAGGAATTTCTCTTTCACTATGCCGAGCATAAAGACTTTGACATCCTGCTTCTGGATATTGAAATGGGAGCAATGGACGGGGTGACTATGGCCAGAAAGCTCCGCCGGGAGAACGACACGGTGCAGATTGTCTTTGTCACCGGTTACTCCGATTATATCAGCGAGGGGTACGAGGTGGAGGCACTTCATTACCTGATGAAGCCGGTAAAGCCGGAGAAGCTCTTTTCTGTCCTGGACCGGGCAGCGGAAAAGCTATCCAAAAATGAACGGGTTTTGTGCCTGGAATCCGGGGGAGAGATGGTGCGCATCCCGGTACCCCACATTCGATATGCAGAGGTTTACGGAAATTATGTAACCATCCACGCCCGTCAGGCCCATACGGTGCGCATGACCCTGGGGGAGCTGGAGGGGCAGCTGGATGACCGGTTTTACCGGGCAGGCCGCTCCGTGGTGGTGAATCTCACCCAAATCAGCCGGGTGTCCAAAAAGGAAATCCTCCTGCGGGACGGCACCCAAATCCCCTTGCCCCGGGGGGCTTATGAAGGGGTAAACCGGGCAATTATCGGCTTGAGGTGAAAGACATGGGACTGTTTTCCAAAGTAATAGACAAGCGGATTGGCTCTTACCAGCAGGAGTTGGTGGAGACACATTACCGGGAAGTGGACAATATGTACCGGCAAATCCGGGGCTGGCGCCACGATTACCGGAACCACATCCAGACCATGAAGGCCTATGCTGCCGCCGGGGACTGGGAGGCAATCTGTCAGTATCTGGACTTGCTGGATGAGGATTTAACTACTGTGGATACGGTCATCAAAACCGGCAACCCCATGACCGATGCCATTCTCAACTCCAAAATCTCCCTGGCCAAGGCCAAGCACATCCCGGTGGTGGCGGATGCCCATATTCCCGTGAAGCTGCCCATCTCGGAAATCGACTTGTGCTGCATCATCGGCAACCTCTTTGACAACGCCATGGATGCCAGCCTCCCTTTGCCGGAGGAGCAGCGGATGATTCGGGTGTATATGGATACCAAGGGAACCCAGCTGTATATCTCCTTTACCAACCTCACCGCCGGAAAGAAGCTAAAGAAGCAGGCAGGCCGCTTCCGCTCCACCAAGGGCGAGGGGCACGGCTTCGGCTTGGTGCGGATGGATGCCATTGTGGAGCGGTTAGGGGGGTACCTCAGCCGCAACAGCGAGGACGGCGCCTTTACCACGGAAATCCTCCTGCCCCTGGAGCAGCCTTGCAATTCATCCCTCAAATAATACCATTCGTCCCCGGTTTTCCCCGGGGACAAAATTTTGTGATAAGATACCCCCAGAAAGGCTGGTGAGCTTCGTGAAGAAGAAGGAAAAACCCAAATACAACATGGCCCAGAACAGCTGGTTTATGGTGAAGCTGGCCTGGACATCCAAGGAGAAGAAGGTCCTGGTGCTGGGGCTCCTATCCGCCCTGCTGACGGTAGCCCTGAACCTCATTAACCTCTATGTATCCCCCACAGTCCTGGGGGTGGTGGAGCGCCACGGCAGCCTGGGGGAGCTGGCGGGAACCCTGGGAGGCTTCGTGCTGGCGCTGATGGTGGTGTCGGCAGCTGCCAACTATATCAATATCAATGTTCTGTTTGGACGGATTACTGTCCGCTCGGAGATTATCAACCTGCTGAACCGCAAAGCAGCCATAACCTCCTATCCCAACTGGCAGGATGACCGTTTCCAGAAGCTTTTGCCCAAGGCCAGCCAATGTACCTGCTCCAACAATGCGCCTACGGAGGCGGTATGGACCACGCTGACCAATCTGACTGCCAATGGGCTGGGCTTTCTCATTTATCTTGTCCTGTTTGCCCGTGTGGAGCCGGTATTGATTCCGGTGATTCTTCTGACGGCTGGAGTCAGCTATCTCATTGCCAATCGCCTCAACGGTTATGGTTTCCGCCACCGGGAGGAAGAAGCGGAATACGACCGTCAGATCTCCTATATTACAAGACGGGCGGGAAATTTCCAGGCGGCCAAGGATATCCGGATTTTTGGCCTGCGGCCCTGGCTGGAGGAGCTGAACCGGAAGGCTATGGAGGCAAACACCGCATTTCACAGGAAAGCCCAGGGGGTGTATCTCTGGGGAGCGGTGGCAGATCTGGTGCTGACCTTCCTGCGTAACGGCATCGCTTACGCCTACCTGATCGGACTGGTGCTGTACCAACATGTAAGTGTTGCGGAGTTTCTGCTGCTGTTTACGGCGGTGGGTGGCTTTGCCCAGTGGGTTACAGGAATTCTGGGAGATTGCGGCACCCTCTATCGCCAATCTCTGGACTTGACCATCGTGCGGGAGTGCCTGGAGTACCCGGAGCCTTTCCGCTTTGAAGATGGCCAGCCCCTTTCACCGAAGCCGGGGGAGCCTCTGGAAATCCGGCTGGAGGATGTATCCTTCCGGTACCCCGAGGCAGAGAAGGGCACCCTGTGCCACATCAACCTCACCCTTCACCCGGGAGAGAAGCTGGCTGTGGTAGGTCTGAACGGCGCAGGCAAAACCACTCTGATCAAATTGCTTTGCGGCTTTTTGGACCCCACCCAGGGCAGGGTGCTTCTGAACGGACAGGACATCAGGGCCTATAACCGCCGGGATTATTACCGCCTGTTCTCCGCAGTTTTTCAGACTTATTCCGTGATTCCGGGGACCATTGCGGCAAATGTTGCCCAGAGAGAGGAGAATATCTGCCTGGAGAAGGTGAGGGACTGCCTGGAAAAAGCAGGCCTTCGGGAAAAGGTGGAATCCCTGCCCCAGGGCTATGAAACACTTTTGAACCGGGAGGTATATGAAGAGGCCATTCTCCTCTCCGGGGGCGAGACCCAGCGGCTGATGCTGGCAAGAGCCCTGTATAAAGACGGCCCCATTGTGGTGCTGGACGAACCCACAGCAGCCCTGGACCCTCTGGCGGAGGCGGATATGTACCGGAAGTACCACGAGATGACCCGGGGGAAATCCTCGGTTTACATCTCCCACCGCCTGGCCTCCACCCGGTTCTGCGACCGGATCATCCTTCTGGATGGCGGGAGCATTTGCGAGGAGGGGACCCACCAGAGCCTTTTGGAAGCAGGCGGAAAATACGCCAAGCTCTATGAGGTCCAGAGCAAATATTATCAGGAAGGGGATGCTGAAAATGGAGAAGAATAAGAAAAAAACCTGGAAGGAAACTATCCGGCTGAACCGCAGAGGCTTATCATATTTCTGCCGCAGCTGCCCCCAGATTCTCCTTTCCCAAACCCTTTATGGAATCTGGACTGCCCTGGCTCCCTATGTGGGAATTTTCTTCTCTGCACAGGTGATTCAGGAGCTGGCGGGGCAGCGGGACCCTCAGCGGCTGGGCTTCTGGGTGCTGCTGACCCTGGCCTCTGCAGCCGGGATTGCCCTGGTTTCTGCCCTGCTGAAAAAGTGGAAGGAAACCCAAGACGCCGGAGCCTGGTTTCAGATGGAGTATTTTCTTACGGAGAAGATTCTGAAAACGGATTATGTGAATCTGGACGAAACGGAGAATGCGGATTTGCTGTATACCATCCGCCAGAACAAAAATGCAGGCGGCTGGGGCTTTTACCGGGTGTTGAATGATTTCGTGGAAAGCTGTTCGGCGGTGGTGAGTATCCTTGCAGGAATCTCCCTCACGGTGACCCTCTTTCTCCTTCCTGTTCCGGGGCAGGCTTCTGCCTATACCTGGCTGAACAGCCCCTGGGTGGTGCTGCTGGTGGTGGCGGTGATGCTGGGGATTACGCTGCTTGCCCCCATCCTTGCCAATCAGGCAGAAAGCTATTGGGCAAAACATGCGGATCTCCTCCGCCTGAGCAACCGCCTTTTCGGTTTTTTCGGTTTTCTGGGGTACAACCGGGAACTGGCTGCGGATGTGCGTACCTATGAGCAGGATTGTATCTGTGAAAAGTACAATCGGAACAAGGAGGATGCCTTTAACTCCCAGGGTATCTTTTCCCGATATGCCCGAGGTCCTATGGGACTATACAGCGCCGCTTCCGGTGCCGTATCTGTGATGTTTACCGGAGTTGCCTACGGCTTCGTCTGCCTGAAGGCCTGGGCCGGGGCTTTCGGTCTGGGAGCCGTGACCCAGTATGTGGCCTCCATAACCCAGGTGTCCGGGGGCGTATCCAAGCTGGTAAACTACCTGGGGGATATGCGGAACAACGCCGCTTTTCTGGAATTGGAGTTCCGATTCCTGGACATTCCCGACCGGATGTACCAGGGCAGTCTGACGGTGGAAAAGCGCCGGGACCGGAAATACGAGGTGGAATTCCGGGACGTGTCTTTCAAGTATCCCGGAAGCGAGAACTACGCCCTTTCCCATGTGAATATGAAATTTGAGGTGGGCAAGCGGCTGGCAGTGGTGGGCATGAACGGCAGCGGCAAAACTACCTTCATAAAGCTTTTGTGCCGTCTGTACGACCCCACGGAGGGTCAGATTCTTCTCAACGGCATTGACATCCGGAAATATAACTACAGCGAGTACATGAATATCTTCTCCGTGGTGTTTCAGGATTTCCAGCTTTTTGCCCTGCCTCTGGGTCAGAATGTGGCAGGACGGGTGGACTATGACCCGGTGCGGGCGGAGGACTGCCTCCAAAAAGCCGGCTTCGGAGACCGGCTGGAGAAAATGCCCAAGGGCCTGGAAACCTATCTTTACAAGGACTATGACAAGGATGGGGTGGACATTTCCGGGGGCGAAGCCCAGAAAATCGCCATCGCCCGGGCCCTTTACAAGGACGCCCCCTTCATCATCCTGGATGAGCCCACCGCTGCTTTGGACCCTGTTGCTGAGGCAGAGATTTACGAAAAGTTTGACGAGATTGTAGAGGACAAAACCGCCATCTACATCAGCCACCGCCTGTCCTCCTGCAAATTCTGCGATCAGATTGCGGTGTTCCACGAGGGAAGCGTGATCCAGCAGGGAACCCACACCCAGCTCCTTTCCGATGAGGCGGGGCAGTACTACGCCCTGTGGAACGCCCAGGCCCAGTATTACAACGAAGAATCGAATGATTGACGCAGAGAGAAAAATCTGGTAAACTGACAAAAGTGAATTTTATGGGGCATACTGGTACCAAAAGGCAGGTTTGCCCCCAGGAGGAAAAAAACATGAAAAAAACAGTATTGCGGGAATATGCCCGGCTGATTGTCCGCAGCGGCGTGAATGTCCAGAAGGGGCAGGAGGTCATTGTCTATGCAGACCTGGACCAGCCGGAATTTGTGGCCATGGTGGTGGATGAGGCTTACAAGGCCAAGGCCAAAAAGGTGACGGTGGAGTGGGACTATCAGCCCCTCCAAAAGCTCCACAGCCGCTACCAGAGTGTTTCCACCATGGGCAAGGTGGAGGATTGGGTGGCTGCCCGGCAGGAGCATTACTGCCAGGTGCTGCCCTGCCGGATTCACCTCATCTCCGAAGATCCGGACGGCCTGAAAGGTGTGCGGACGGATAAGATTGCCAAGGCCCGGCAGATGCGCTATCCCATTCTCAAGCCTTATCTGGAGCGGCGGGAGAACCGGGAGCAGTGGTGCATTGCCGCCGTCCCCGGCGTGGCTTGGGCAAAGAAGCTGTTCCCGGAGCTGAGCCGGAATCAGGCGGTGGAGAAGCTGTGGGAGGCCATTCTCTACACCTCCCGGGTGGACTCTGATCCGGTGAAGGCCTGGGAGGAGCACAACGCCCGGCTGAAAGCCCGGTGCGACTACCTCAACAGCCTCCACATTGCCAGCCTTCACTACCGGGCAGACAACGGCACCGACCTGACCGTGGGCATGATGCCCGAGGGACGGTTCTGCGGCGGCGGAGAAAAGAGCCTGCAAGGGATTTTCTTCAACCCCAACATCCCCACGGAGGAGTGCTTCGTCTCTCCCAAGCGGGGCTTAGCGGAGGGCATTGTCTATGCCACCAAGCCCCTGTCCTACCAGGGCCAGCTGATTGAGAATTTCTATATCCGTTTTGAAAATGGCAAGGCAGTAGAGGCGGTGGCGGAGAAGGGACAGGAAGCCCTTTCCACCATGATTTCCATGGACGAAGGCGCCGCCTACTTGGGCGAGTGCGCCCTGGTGCCGGAGGACAGCCCTATCGCCCAGAGCGGCATCCTGTTCTACAATACCCTGTTTGACGAAAATGCCGCCTGCCACCTGGCGCTGGGCAACGGCTATGCCGATACCATGGAGGGTTTTGAAAACCGCACCCTGGAGGAGTGCCGTGCCCTGGGCCTGAACGACTCCATGATTCATGTGGACTTTATGATCGGCTGCCCCACCATGGACATCGACGCCATCACGGAGGACGGCAAGACCGTACCCATTTTCCGAAAAGGCACTTGGGCATTTTAAGGAAATTTCGCATTTTTGCAAAAAAACACTTGCAATCCTTGGCGGGTTGTGATATTATAACTCAGCGATTCAATGATTGCCGGGGCAGTTGCGCCCTTTTACCATTACGAGAAAGAGGTGAACTACATGAAGGAAGGAATCCATCCCAACTACGAGCAGACGACCATTCGCTGCGCTTGCGGCAACGTCTTTACCACCGGCTCCACCAAGAAGGACATCCGTGTGGAAATTTGCTCCAAGTGCCACCCCTTCTATACCGGCAAGCAGAAGCTGGTTGACACCGGTGGACGTGTTGATCGTTTCAACAAGAGATTCGGTCTGAAGTAAGCGAAAGTCCGTACTGCCAAAAGCGGTACGGACTTTTTGTATCTTCCGGCGGGATTTTTTCCCCTTTCCCTTGATAGAAGCCGGGAAACTATGCTATAATAAAATGAATTTGATGGATTTTCCCAGGAGGTGCCTATGGAAGAATTGCACAACGAGACCCAGCAGGAGCGGGCGGTGCTGGTGGGGCTGAACGCAGACTGCTTCACCAAGGAGCAGACTGCCACCGACCAGACTCTGGAGGAGCTGGAAGCCCTGCTGGAAACCGCCGGGGGCTTCTGCACCGGGAAAATACTCCAGAACCGCCACGCCCCCGATGCCCACAGCTTCATCGGCGAGGGCAAGGCTCTGGAAGTGAAAATGCTGGTGGAGGCCACCGCCTCTACCATGGTGGTGTTCGATAACGAGCTTTCCCCGGGAAATATCCGGGCTTTGGAGGAAATCATCGGGGTGACGGTGCTGGACCGCAGCGCCCTGATTCTGGATATCTTCGCCCAGCGGGCCAAAACCCGGGAGGGACGGCTCCAGGTGGAGCTGGCCCAGTACAAGTATCTGCTGCCCCGGCTCTCCGGCATGGGTAAGAGCCTGTCCCGCCAGGGCGGCGGCATCGGTACCCGGGGCCCTGGCGAAACCCAGCTGGAATCGGACCGGCGGCACATCCGGGAGCGGATTTCCCGGCTTCAGACGGAGCTGGAGCAGGTGCGGCAGGTGCGGGGGGTCCAGCGGCAGCGGCGGATGAAAAACTCCGTGCCGGTGGTGGCCATTGTGGGCTATACCAACGCCGGAAAATCCACCCTGCTGAACCACCTGACGGATGCGGGCATCCCTGCCAACAACCGGCTCTTTGATACCCTGGACACCACCTCCCGGCAGCTTCGGGTGTCGGATAACCTGGAAGTGGTGCTGTCGGATACGGTTGGTTTCATTGCCAAGCTTCCCCACCACCTGGTGGAGGCTTTCCAGGCTACCCTGGAGGAACTGCAATATGCAGATTTGCTCCTGCATGTGATTGACTCGGCAGACCCGGAGCGGCAGGAGCACATCGCCGTGGTGGAAAAGCTCATCTCCCAGCTGGCCAAGCCCGGCACCCCGGTGCTCCAATGTTATAACAAGGCGGATTTGGTAAGCCCGGAGGAGATTCCTGTGGGAGAAGATGTGGTGGCCATTTCTGCAAAGCAGGGCTATGGCTTGGACAAGCTGCTGCAAGCGGTGGAAAAGGCTCTGGATAATGGCCGTCATCACATTGTTGTCCGGCTGCCCTATGCCATGGGCGGCCTGGTTGACACCCTCCACAGTAGTGCCCGGGTAAACAATGTGGAGTATACCCCCGAGGGCATTGAGGTGGAGACGGTGGTGGATGCCATTCTCTACGGCAAGCTCCGGGCCTATATCATAAAGGAGTGTTGAGGTTGGAGGAATATCTGGTTCCCACCCAATATGCCCAGGATGAGTTTGTGGAGAAAAAGTCCCGGTTCATCGGCAGAATCTGGCCGGTGGAGACGGAGGAAGAGGCTCTGGAGAAAATCCAGGAGATGAAGAAGCAGCATTATGATGCCACCCACAACTGCTGGGCCTACATCATCCGGGACGGCGCCATGCGGTTCTCCGACGACGGGGAGCCGGGAGGCACCGCCGGAAATCCCATGATGCAGGTGCTCCAGAAGGAGGGGCTCTACAATGTGGTCTGTGTGGTCACCCGGTACTTTGGCGGCATCCTTTTGGGCGCCGGCGGACTGGTCCGGGCCTACACCAAAGGGGCCAAGCTGGCGGTGAACGCCGCCGGAAAATCCATGAAGCGGATCTGGTCGGTGGTGTACCTGCCCTGTCCCTATCCCTATTACGAGCGGGTGAAGCTGGAAGTGGCGGCCTTCGGGGGAATCATCCGGGATACCCAGTTCGGCGCCGAGGTGGAGATGACCATTTTGCTGGCAGAGGCCCAGACCCCGGGCTTTCTTGACCGGCTTACGGATATGACCGGCGGCAAGGTGGAGGCCCTGGAAGTGGGCAAGGAGTACCGGGCTTTCCCGGTGGAATAGGAGGCAGCCATGAACATTCGGGAAGAATTGGAGCGGCAGGAGCATTTGCGCCTGAATCCTTTGGCAGCGTTTTCCGACGAAAGCCGGGGCAGAATCCGTCCGGAGGAGCCCAGGGAGGAGGATGTGCGTACCGTCTACCAGCGGGACACGGACCGGATTGTCCACTGCAAGGCCTTCCGGCGGCTGATGCACAAAACCCAGGTGTTTTTGCAGCCGGAGGGAGATCACTATCGTACCCGTATGACCCACACCATCGAGGTTGCCCGGATTGCCCGGACCATCTGCCGGGCTTTGGGGCTGAATGAGGATTTGGCGGAAGCCGGTGCCATGGGCCACGACCTGGGCCATACCCCCTTTGGCCACGCCGGAGAGGCGGCCTTGTCCGCCATGATGAAAGAGCCCTTCCGCCACAATGAGCAGAGCCTGCGGGTGGTGGATGTGCTGGAAAACGGGGGCGAAGGGCTGAATCTCACCTATGAGGTGCGGATGGCCATTCTGGGCCACACCGGAGAGCGGATTCCCGAGACCCTGGAGGGCCAGGTGGTGCGCCGTTCAGACCAGATAGCTTATGTAAACCACGACATCGACGATGCCATAAGAGGCGGTATTCTCACCAATGAGGACATCCCCAGAGACATTGCCCGGGTGCTGGGCCATTCCCACCGGGAGCGGATTGACACCCTGGTGTGCGACATGATTCGGGTATCCCGGGAGGAGGGGCGGATTCTTCTGTCCCCCAAGGTAGATATTGCCCTTCGGGATTTGCGAAGCTTTATGTTTGAGCGGGTGTACCGCAACCCCGTTGCCAAGGGGGAGGAGAGCAAGGCCAAGGATATGCTCCGGCGGCTGTATGAGTATTATTATGCCCATCCCGAGGCAATTCCCCAGGACTTTCAGCCCCAGCTGTCTTTGGATGGCATGGAGCGGACGGTGTGCGATTACATCGCCGGCATGACCGACAACTATGCGGTACATAAATACACGGAAATATTTGTCCCGGCGGGATGGCATATCCGGGGATAATGTGCTATAATAGCTTTTTACAGATAGAAAAAACGGGAGGAAACTATGAACAAGAAAACATTGCTGAAAGTGCTGATGATTCTGCTGGCAGTGGTTGCAGAAGGCATGGCTCTGGCCCCCAACTCTGTCACGGTGGCCTACATCCAGGAGCAGAAGAATGTGTACTATTCCTACTTTGACGTCATCCCCGATGCCGCCATCCAGATGGCAACCCCCATGGCTGCGATTCTGGGTGCTGTGGCAGGCGGCCTTGCCATCACCTATGCCATCCGGGCCAAGCGGGGGCTGCTCCGGGCCATCCAGGTGGTGTCCTTCCTGGCTATGTGCTTCTCTGCCTGCCCCATCCTGCTGCAGCAGGACCCCATGGTGCGGCCCAATGTGGTACACCCCATCTGCATGGGCATTCTGTTCCTCATTGCCCTTGTGATGTATAAAAAGGCCGAGACCCTGGAAGATGTGCACCACGAACCCCGGAGACTGAAAAAGAGATAAGACCAATTTTTAAGGGAAAGGAGGGGCAGTCATGGCATTTCCCCCGTCATTTATGGATGAACTGGTGGCAAGAAACCCCATTGAGGAAGTGGTGGGGCAGTATGTGCACCTGAAACGCTCCGGTGCAAACCTCTTTGGCCTGTGCCCCTTCCACGGAGAGAAAACTGCTTCCTTTTCCGTAGCTCCGGATAAGGGAATTTACTACTGCTTCGGCTGCCACAAGGGCGGCAGCGTGGTCAATTTCATGATGGAAATTGAGGGGCTGAGTTACCCGGATGCGGTGCGGGCCCTGGCAAAGCGGGCTGGGATGGAGGTCCCGGAGGACGAGCAGTACCAGAGCCGGTACCGGCAGCAGGAGCGGCTGTGGGCCCTTTCCAAGGAAGCAGCCCGGTATTTCCACAGCCAGCTGCACAGCCCCGCCGGAGCGGAAGGGCTGGCCTACGCCCAGAAGCGGGGCATGACCCCGGCCATCCTCACCAAATTCGGAATCGGCTTTGCTCCCAACAGCTGGAACGGCCTGGTGGATGCCATGAAGGCCAAGGGCTACACGGAGCAGGAGCTGAAAGATGCAGGCCTGGTGTCGGAAAAGGGCGGCAGAATCTACGACCGCTTCCGCAACCGGCTGATGTTTCCCATTATCGATGTCCGGGGGAATGTGATTGGCTTCGGCGGCCGGGTGATGGACGACTCCACCCCCAAGTATCTCAATTCCCCGGAAACTCTCATTTTCAACAAACGTAAGAACCTTTTTGCCCTGAACCTGGCGAAGAAGAGCAAGCTGGGCTACCTGATTCTGGTGGAGGGGTATATGGATGCCATTGCCCTGTACCAGTACGGCTTTGACTGTGCCGTAGCGTCCCTGGGCACCAGCCTGACCCAGGAACACGCCACCCTTCTGAGCCGTTACACAGAGCAGGTGTACCTGATTTACGATGCAGACCAGGCGGGGCAAAACGCCACCCGCCGGGCCATTCCCATGCTGGAACAGGCGGGAATCCGCATTAAAGTGCTGAAAATCCCCGACGCCAAGGACCCGGACGAGTTTCTCAAGAAATTCGGCGCAGAGCGGTTCCAGCTGCTTTTGCAGGAATCCACCAACCGGGTGGAGTTCCAGCTGGCAGGCATTGCCAGCAAGTATAATCTGGCGGTGGACGAGGAAAAAATCCGCTATGTTCAGGAATGTGCCCAGCTGATTTGCACCCTGGACAGCTCCGTCAAGCGGGAGGTTTACAGCGGCCGGGTGGCGGAGGCTGCCAAAATCACCATGGACGCCATGAAGTTGGAGGTGGACAAAGCCTTTCGGCGGCGGGTGGCCCAGGAGAAGAAGCGGCAGGAAAAGATTGATTTGGAGCCCATGAAGGCTCTGCAGCCCAAGGACCGCTCCATCCGCTACGACAATATGAAGTCCGCTATGGCGGAGGAGGGAATCCTCTGCCAGGTACTCCGGGACCCGTCCTTAATGGACAGCCTGGGAAGACTCACCCCCGAGTCTTTTTCCGTCCCTCTGCTGGGACGGGTGTTTGCCCAGCTGCTGAACCGGCACCGGCAGGGGCTGGAGGTGCAGCTGGGGGTGTTGGAGGACATCACCCCGGAGGAGATGGCCCATTTAACAGGTGTGCTTCAGCGGCACCAGGGGCCGGTGAATGAAAAGGCCTTCCGGGACTGTATCCGCACGGTGCTGACGGAGCATCAGGAGAAAACCGTTTCTTCCGATGCGGATTTGCTGGCCCTGCGGAATAAGCTGAAAGAAAGTAAAGGAACGAAAACATGAGTACAGGGGTTATGGAGAAAAAACCGCCCGTCTGGGAGGAGGATACCGGGGAATTTTTGCAGCAAATCCGGAATTTCCCCCTTCTGACCCCGGAGGAGGAGCGGGAACTGGCGAAAAAATGCGCCCAGGGAGACAAGGATGCGATTGTGAAGATGGTAAACTCCAACCTCCGTCTGGTGGTATCCATTGCCAAGGAATACGCTGGGCGGGGTGTGCCCCTGCTGGACCTGATTCAAGAGGGCAGCATCGGCCTTCTGGTGGCGGCGAAGAAATTTGACTACACCCTGGACTACCGGTTTTCCACCTATGCTACCAAGTGGATTCGCCAGAGAATCAGCCGGTACCTCATTAACCAGGCCGGGGTGATTCGGGTACCCACCCATACGGCGGAGCGGATGCGTAAGCTCATTCAGGGGCAGACCGCTCTGCGCCAGAGCCTGGAGCGGGAACCCACTGCGGAAGAATTGGCGAAGTATTGCGGCCTTCCGGAAGGAAAGGTGCAGGAGCTGCTGGACCTGATGCCCCAGGTATGCTCCCTGGACTCCCCCACGGGAGAAGGGGAGGACAGTACCCTGGGGCTGCTTCTGGAGGACTTGCAGGCACCCCAGCCCCAGGAGGAGCTGGTGCGCCGGGAGCTGAAGCAGAACATGGATGCATTGCTTTCCCAGCTGGAACCCCGGCAGCAGCAGGTGCTGCGTCTTCACTTCGGTATGGAGGACGGCGTCTGCCATACCCTGGAGCAAATCGGAAAGCAGCTGGGGGTGTCCAAGGAGCGGGTGCGCCAGATTGAGCGCCAGGCTCTGAACAAGCTGCAAAAGCTGGGAACCGGCTTTGGATTGGAGGACTTTCTGGAATGACAGAGGAATTTATGTTTGACCTTGCCCCCTGGGAGGCGGCGCTGCAGGCAAAGCATCGGGGAGACACCGTACATCTTTTGGACTGGCTGACCTTGCTGGAAGCGGAGCCGGAGGATGTGGCCCAGGATGCCCTGGATGCCCTGGAAGCAGGGGGAATCACCCTGGATTTGGCGGGAGTGCCCCGGGAGACGGTCTCCGGTGCCGCCGGAGAGCGGCTGGCCTGGGAGATGAAGCTGGCCCGGCAGGCGGATTTGCTGGGGAACCTCCCGGAAAATGACCCCCTGGCTTTGTACCTTCAGGAGCTGGCAACACGCCCAGCTACGGGAAATGTGGAAGGGTATTTGCAGCGCTACCGGGAAGGGAATCAGGCTGCCGCAGAGCAGCTGGCAAACGAGATGCTGAGCCTGGTGGTAGAGGAATCCCGGAAATGCACCGGCTACGGCGTGCTGCTGCTGGATCTCATTCAGGAGGGAAGCCTTGGCCTGTGGCAGGGGATTTTGCAGTATGAATCCGGGGACTTTACCCGGCATTGCCTGTGGTACATCCGCCAGTATCTGGCGAAAGTGATATTCTGGCAGCTGCGCAGCTCCGGGCTTGGGAGCAAGCTCCGGCAGGGGATGGAGGACTATCTGGCAGCGGACCAGCAGCTCCTTACCAGTCTGGGAAGAAATCCCACCCTGGAGGAGATTGCAGACTTTCTTCACGTCACCCCGGAACAGGCGGCTACTTACGAAAAAATGCTCTCAGATGCCAAGCTGCGGCAGAAAATCGACAACCGGGAAAAGCCCCGGGAGGAGCCGGACGATGAACAGGCGGTGGAAAACACCGCATATTTCCAGAGCCGCCAGCGGATTGCGGAAATGCTCTCCACCCTGGAACCCAGGGAGGCGGAGCTTCTGAGCCTGCGCTTCGGCCTGGAAGGGGGTACGCCCCTGAGCCCCCAGGAAGTGGGGCAGCGGCTGAATCTGACAGCGGAGCGGGTGGTGGCCCTGGAAGGGGCGGCTCTTGCCAAGCTCCGGGAAAATCAATAATCAGGAAGAAGGAGAAAATTATGGCAAAGACATACAGCATTGCCATTGACGGCCCTGCCGGTGCAGGAAAGAGTACCATTGCCCGCCGTTTGGCTGCCGAACTGGGCTACTGCTATGTGGATACAGGGGCAATTTACCGGACGGTTGCCTATTTTCTGGACCTTTGGGGAGTAAGCCCCAAGGATGTGGACGGGGTCCGGCGGTACATTGACGAACTGACGGTGGAGATTGAATATGACGAAACCGGCAGCCAGCATATGATTATGAACGGCATGGATGTGACCAAGGACATCCGCACCCAGGAGATTTCCCAGAAGGCATCCCTGGTGTCCGCCCACAAAGAGGTGCGGGATATGCTGCTGGATATGCAGCGGGATGTGGCCAGAAAGCACAATGTGATTATGGACGGTCGGGACATCGGCACCGTGGTGCTGCCCAAGGCCGACGTAAAGATTTTCCTCACCGCTTCCTCCCAGGTTCGTGCCAAGCGTCGGTATGATGAGCTGATTGCCAAGGGACAGAAGGCGGAGCTTCCTCAGATTCTCAAGGAGATTGAGCAGCGGGACTACCAGGACACCCACCGGGAAATTGCGCCCCTGAAAAAAGCCCACGATGCTGTAGAGCTGGATACCTCCGACCTGGACATTGACGGCGTGATTGCCGCCATGAAGAAAATCATCGGGGAGAAGATACCCCTATGAGTATCCATGTGGCAAAAAGTGCCGGCTTCTGCTTCGGGGTGAACCGGGCGGTGGAGCTGGTGGAGCAGGCGGCCCGGGAAAAGGGCCGGGTGTGCACCCTGGGCCCCATTATCCATAACCGCCATGCGGTTTCCCATTTTCAGCAGATGGGTGTTTCTGTGATTGAGAGCCCCCAGGAGGCCCAGCCCGGGGATACGGTGATTATCCGCTCCCATGGGGTGTCCCGTCAGGTGTACCGGCTTCTGGAGGAGCAGGGGGTGGAGATCGTGGATGCCACCTGTCCTTTCGTGAAGCGCATCCACGAAATTGTGAGCCGGGCAGAGGAGGAAGGGCGGCTTCCCATCATCATCGGCACCCCAACCCACCCGGAGGTGGAGGGGATTGCCGGGTGGTGCACCAGCTGCCGCATTTTCGATACCCCGGAAAAACTGGAAAAATGGGCCCAGGAACCGGATTTTTCCCCGGATTTGCCCGTGTGCATGGTGTGCCAAACCACCTCCACGGAAAATTTATGGAAAAAATGCGGCGAAATCGCAAAAAAACTGTTTACTAATTTGAAAATCTTTGATACAATATGCAAAGCTACAGAATTTCGGCAGAGTGAAGCGGCAAAATTGAGTTCAATTTGTCAGGCTATGGTCGTTGTAGGTGACACACACAGTTCCAACACAGGCCGTCTCGCTATGATTTGCCGGGAGCACTGCAGCCGGGTCACGCTGGTGGACAATGCCGCCGAGTTGGTACCGGAGTTTTTCTGCGGTGTGGCTGATGTTGGAATCACAGCCGGTGCTTCTACACCGGCGTGGATTATAAAGGAGGTCAACAAGACTATGAGCGAAATCATGAATGCTGAGGCTGTGCAGGAGGAGAACTTCGAGGAACTTCTCGAGCAGTCCATCAAGACTTTAAATACAGGAGATAAGGTTACTGGTATTGTTACCGGAATCGGTGCTACCGAAGTCCAGATCGATCTGGGCACCAAGCACGCTGGCTACATTCCCTACGACGAAGTCAGCGCCGACCCTGCTGTAAAGCCTGAGGACATCCTCCATGTAGGCGACGAGATTGAGGTCTTCGTGGTCCGGGTGAACGACCAGGAGGGCACTTGCCAGCTGTCCAAGAAGAAGCTGGACGGCATGAAGGTGTGGGACGAGATGGCTACTTACTGCGAGGAGAAGACCGTCATCGAAGGCACCATCACCGAGGAGAACAAGGGCGGCCTGGTGGCTAACCACAAGGGCGTTCGGGTGTTCATCCCCGCTTCCCAGTCCGGCGTTGCCAAGGGCGGCGATATGTCCGCTCTGGTGGGCCAGACCGTGCAGATGAAGATTACCGAGGTCAACCGTGCCCGCCGCCGCGTCATCGGCTCCATCCGTGCCGTGACCGCTGAGGCTCGCAAGGCTGCTCAGGAGAAGATCTGGAGCGAAATCGAGGAAGGCAAGCAGTACCACGGCGTTGTGAAGTCCCTGACTTCTTACGGCGCTTTCGTGGACATCGGCGGCGTGGACGGCATGGTTCACGTGTCCGAGCTGAGCTGGAACCGGATCAAGAACCCCGCTGAGGTTGTGAAGGTGGGCGACGAGATTGATGTGTATGTCATCTCCTTCGATACTGCCAAGCACAAGATCTCCCTGGGCTACAAGACCGCTGAGATGAACCCCTGGAATCAGTTTATGAACAACTACAAGGTGGGCGACGTGGTCACCGCCAAGGTTGTGAAGCTGATGACCTTCGGCGCCTTTGCTGAGATTATCCCCGGCGTGGACGGCCTGATTCACATCTCCCAGATTGCCGACCGTCGGATTGGCAAGCCCGAGGATGTGCTGTCTGTGGGTCAGGAGGTTCAGGTGAAGATCACCGATGTGGACGCTGAGAACAAGCGTATCTCCCTGTCCATCCGTGCCCTGCTGGAGGGCAACAACGAGGCCTCTGAGGAAGCCTGATGCCACAAATTTCCGGGGCTGGATTCCAGCCCCGGTTTTTTATCAGGAGGTAACTATGGTAAAGCATATTGTGATTTACACGTTGAAAGAGGGCGTGGATAAGGCCGCCGCTGTGGAGACCATCCGCTCCGTGCTGGAGCCCCTGGTGGGCAAGATTCCCGGCCTTCTTCACCTGGAGGTGCGCCCCGCCTATCAGGGGGGCATGGACTATGCCCTGTACTCCGAGTTCGAGAGCCGGGAGGCGTTGGCGGTGTACGCCGACCATCCTCTGCACCAGGAAGCCAAAACCCACTTCTGGGATTACCTGGACAGCCGGGTCTGCGCCGACTACGATGTATAATTGGGGTCGCGCAAAAAGAGAAAAACGTTCAGATCGTGTCGGAGCGAGAACTCCGGCACGATTTTTATGTATTACAGAACAGAATTCTTTTCCTGAAATTAGAGAAGTTCCTCATTCCGTAGCATACTCTTTTTAGAACCTTTGTCTTGTTATTGCAGCCCTCTATAAAGCCGTTTGTCCAGGGGACATCCATGGAGTTGAGAATTTCCCGGTACCAGTTGTGATATGCCTTGGTGCAATCATGAAATTCCGGGAGATCCATTACCTCCACGGAGAATAACCACTCTGTAAGCCATTTTCCGCCCTCCTGGGACGAGGAGGAGCGAATGACTGTAAGAAAGTCGTTATTTATTCTGTAAGCGTCTGCCAGGCGTGGAGCCATGTTGAACATCAGAGCAAGAC
>DVFK01000021.1 GCA_018713285.1 Candidatus Faecousia excrementigallinarum | reverse complement strand
AGGCCGACCATTGTCGTGGCAGTAATACGGATCCAACCGCTCATACAACCACTCATAATCCATGACCTTTTCGATTTTCCGAAGCAGATGGCCGCTCGGCACCAGCGCTTCCAGGTCTGTTATAACCGCTTTCGCCGGGCATCTTTTCTCCATTGCTCCATGAAAACACCCCCATATCCGTATTATACCAGATATGAGGGCGTTTTGGTAGTTTTTTGACAAGCTGAAAAACCCCCGGACGAAAGTCCGGGGGTTTTTGAGCCATGATTAGTCTGCAACGTAGGGCAGCAGAGCAATCTGACGAGCCCGCTTGATAGCGGTGGTCAGGTCACGCTGGTGAGCTGCGCAGGTACCGGTGGTACGGCGGGGCAGAATCTTGCCACGCTCGGACAGGTAGCGGCGGAGCTTTGCAGTATCCTTGTAATCAACGCTGGTCACCTTGTCCACGCAGAAAGCGCAAACCTTCTTGCGCTTACGGGGACGGACACGCTGTTCGTTAGCCATGGAAATAACCTCCTTTGTAAGCATTTGTGAAAAGTTCAGAAGAATCAGAACGGCAGCTGGGCATCGTTATCGTCCAGCATGGCAAAATCCGATGCGGACTGGCTGGGAGCGGAATAGGTGGGTGCCGGAGCGCTGTATCCGCCATAGCCGGGGGCAGGAGGGGGGGTGAAGCTGTTGCTTCCGGTGTTGTAGGCATTGCCGCCATAGGCGTTTCCGCCGTAGGATGCGCTGCCTTCCTCCCGCTTACTTTCGCCGAAGTAGACATTGTCTGCCACAACCTCGGCGGAGCGGCGCTTATTGCCGTCCTTGTCCGTCCAGCTGCGGATTTGCAGCCGGCCGGATACCACCGCCATGCGGCCCTTGGCAAAGTACTTGGAGACAAATTCTCCCGTAGACCGCCAGGCAACACAGTCGATGAAATCGGTCTCCCGTTCGCCGCTCTCCTTGGAGTTGTAATCCCGGTCAACAGCCAGTGTAAAGGATGTTACCGCAATTCCGCTTCCGGTTCGGCGCAGCTCCGGGTCACGGGTCAAACGACCCATAATGACGATGTGGTTAAGCATGGAAATGCCTCCTTACTCAGCCACTACGGTGGTCAGGCAACGCAGTACGCCTTCGGTGATCTTCATCACACGCTCCAGCTCAGCAGGGAAGTTGGGCTGGGACTCGAAGTTCATCAGTACATAGTAGCCTTCGGTCAGGTCGTTGATGGGGTATGCCAGACGGCGCTTGCCCCACTCGTCCACATTGGACAGGGTACCCTCCGCTTCCACCATTGCCTTGAACTTTTCCACAAGTGCGGCGATGCCCTCCTCGCCCTGAGCGGGGTCGATGATGTAGAGCACCTCGTACTTACCGGTAATCTTAGCCATGTTGTTTGCACCTCCTTTTGGACTTTTGGCCCCCGGGCTCCCCGGGAGCAAGGATTTGTCTGCATATGCAGACCAGTTTATTATATAGGTGCCAGGGCTAATTGTCAAGGACTTTTCCGGGAAAAATCTGGATTTTTACAGGTTTTCCCGCCCGGTATGGCTAACCGGGCGGGAAAAATATCAGGCGGGGCTGCCGGAGAGCTGCCGCAGCATCTGCACAAACAGCTGCCCCAGAGTCAGCCGCTCTACCGGGGCCTCTGCCACCATACTCACCTGGGCAAGAATCTGGTCTCCGGCCTTGATTTCCAGAGTGCCCAGCCGCTGCCCCTGGCTCACCGGGGCGGTGACCCCCTCCTCCAGGGTGACCTGGGTTGTAATCATGTCCTTTTGCCCCTTGCTGATGAGCAGCTGGGGATTTTCCCCGGGGACGGCGTTCACCTGGGCTTGCACACCCAGCTTCACCGGTACCGGATTGGAGCCGGAAAGCTCCGGAGTTACCAGAGCATAGTTGGCAAAGCCAAAGTCCAGCAGGGTCTTGCAGGCCGCCAGCCGCTCCTTGGAGGTTTCGCAGCCCATCACCACCGCAATCAGCTCCATCCCATCCCGCTTGGCGGTGGCAGACAGGCAGTACCCGGCGCCGGAGGTATAGCCGGTTTTTAAGCCTGTGGCACCGGAGTAAAACCGAATCAGCTTGTTGGTGTTGGAAAGGCCGAAGGTGCCGTTTCGCACCGTATCCATCCAGATGGTGGTGTACTTCTCAATGTCCGGGTGCTTTACAATCAGCTCCCGGGACATAAGGGCAATGTCATAGGCAGAGGTTTTGTGGTTTTCCGCCTCCGGCTCGTCGTCAAGGCCGGTGCAGTTGACAAAGTTGGTGTCGTTCATCCCCAGTTCCTTGGCCTTCTGGTTCATCAGCTCCACGAAGGCGGCTTCGCTGCCGGCAATATGCTCTGCCATGGCGCAGGCGCAGTCGTTGGCGGAGGATACGGCGATGGATTTTACCATGTCCTCCACCGACATGGTCTCCCCTTCCTTGAGGAAAATTTGGCTGCCTCCCTTGGCGGCGGCCTCCGCAGAAGCGGTGACCGTATCCTTCCAGCTGATTTTCCCCGAGTCGATGGCCTCCATAATCAGAAGCAAGGTCATCACCTTGGTGACGCTGGCAGGGGCCAGCTTTTCGTGGGAATTGCTCTCAAACAGCACCGTTCCCGTGGCAGCGTCCATCAAAAGGGCGCTTTTTCCCGCTACGGACAAGCCTTCCGGCTGGGCCTGTACCGGCAGCACCAGCATGGATAAAATCAGCCCCACGCATATCCATTTTTTCATGGTTATCCCCTCCTTGAATCCTATTGCAGACTATGTCCCCCGGGACAAGATTATACCGGGAACTTTCCCCTTTCCCTTGACACCGACATGGGATAATAGTAAACTAAAGACAAGGAAACCACCAATACATTAGAAAGGTCTTGGTACATATGAAGCACAAAATACTCCAGTATGACCCCTACCTGAAGCCTTATGAGAAGGATTTTGATTTACGGGCGGAACGGCTGAAGAAGAAGCTTCAGGAGCTGCTCCCCCAGGGACAAAGCCTGTGGGACTTTGCCAACGGCTATGAATATTTTGGCCTGCACCAAACCCCGGAAGGGTGGTATTACCGGGAGTGGGCGCCGGGTGCAGAGGCTATGTACCTCACCGGCGACTTCTGCGGCTGGGACCGCCATGCCTTCCCCATGGAAAAGCTGGAAAACGGAGTATTCTCCCTGTTCATCCCCGGCAAGGACACCCTGCAAAATGGTATGAAGGTGTTGACGGTGGTAGTCCACGAGGGACAGGAGTTGGAGCGGATTCCTCTTTATGCCAACTATGTGGTGCAGGAGAAGGACTCGGTGGAGTGGAACGCCGTGATTCATACCGCCGAAGAATTCCCCTGGACGGACGAAGGCTTCAAGCCCAAGAACAAGCTCTATATCTACGAATGCCACATCGGCATGGCCCAGGAGGAGGGGAAGGTGGGCTCCTACCGGGAGTTCATGGAAAATACCCTTCCCCGGATCAAGAAGCTGGGCTATACCGCCATTCAGATTATGGCCATTATGGAGCACCCCTACTATGCCTCCTTCGGCTATCAGGTGACCAACTTCTTCGCCCCCTCCTCCCGGTTCGGCACACCGGAGGAGTTGAAAGCCCTCATCGACCGGGCTCATAAGCTGGGCATTGCGGTGCTTCTGGATGTGGTCCACTCCCACGCCTGCAAGAACACCCGGGAGGGCATCAACCAGTTTGACGGCACCGACTACCAGTTCTTCCACGCCGGCGGTCAGGGTGAGCACCCCGCCTGGAATACCAAGTGCTTCAACTACGACAAAAACGAGGTCATTCACTTCCTGCTGTCCAACCTGAAATACTGGATGACCCAGTTCCACTTTGACGGCTTCCGGTTCGACGGCGTCACCTCCATGCTCTACCACGACCACGGTCTGGGCACCGCCTTCATGGGATACGACCAGTACTTCTCCATGAATACGGACGTGGAGGCAGTGACCTACCTCCAGCTGGCAAACCTGATGGTGCGCCAGGGTAACCCCAAGGCCATCACCATTGCGGAGGATACCTCTGCCCTGCCCGGCCTTGCCCTGCCGGTGAAGGACGGGGGCGTGGGCTTTACCTATCGGCTGGCCATGGGTGAACCGGATATGTGGATCAAGCTTCTAAAAGAAGTCTCCGACGACAACTGGAACATGGACTACATCTACTACGAGCTGTCCACCCGCAGACCCAAAGAGCCGGTCATCGGCTACTGCGAGTCCCACGACCAGGCACTGGTGGGAGACAAGACCATCATGTTCCGGATGTGCGATTCGGAGATGTACTGGTCCATGAATAAGGACAATGACAGCCCCGTCATCGACCGGGCCATGGCTCTTCACAAGATGATTCGCCTGGTAACCCTGTCCCTGGGCGGCGAAGGGTATTTGAACTTCATGGGCAACGAGTTCGGCCATCCCGAGTGGATTGACTTCCCCCGGGAGGGGAACGGCTGGAGCTACCACTACTGCCGCCGTCAGTGGCACCTGGCAGACGACAAGAACCTGAAATATCAGTACCTTAACCGCTTTGACAAGGACATGATTGCCCTTAGTAAGCGTCTGCGGGTGCTGGGGAAAACCGACCGGCAGCTCTATATCTCCAACGACCAGAAGATTATGGCCTTCCAGAAGGGCGAAGGGGTGTTCCTCTTCAACTTCCATCCCACCTGGAGCCAGGAGGGTCTGGAGATTCCCATGCCGGAAGCCGGCACCTACCGGGTGTGCTTCACCTCCGATGACTTTGACTACGGCGGTCACGGCCGGGTGTACCACCAGGATTACGAAACCCACACAAGAGCCGACGGCACTCCGGTGCTGCAAATCTACCTGCCCTGCCGCACAGCGGTGGTGCTGCAAAAGGTTTGACCTTGGAATTTTAACACTGCCCCGCCAGAATCCCTGGCGGGGCAGTTCCTTTATGCACAGACTTTTTATCCACAGCTTATGTGGAAACTGTGGATAAAAAAGGAAAATCCCCTGAAAACCCGGGGTTTTCAGGGGATGAGGTGGGATTAGCCTGTGGAAAAACCTGTGGATAGTGTGGATAACTCCTGTGGAATGATCTGTGGAGGGAGTGGAAAAGTGTTTTCTCCCCCTTTTTTCCCAAGGTCATTTGACCGCCTGTGGAAAACTTTTCCTCAGGAGCTGAGCTGATCCTTGTGGTATTGGAGGGTGTAAAGCTGGTAGTAAGGACCCTTTTTCGCCAGCAGCTCCTGGTGGTTGCCCTGCTCCAGAATCTGACCGTGGGACAGAAGAATAATGTTGTCCGCATGCTGGATGGTGGAAAGGCGGTGGGCAACAATGAGCATGGTGCCGATGTTTTTCATCCGATCCAAAGAGTCCTGAATCAGCACTTCCGTCTCTGTGTCGATGTTGGCGGTAGCCTCGTCCAGAATCATAACAGAGGGCTTGTGGATGATGGTCCGGGCGAAGCTGAGGAGCTGCCGCTGACCGGCGGAGAAGTTGTTGCCGTTCTCCCGCACTTCTTCATCCAGTCCCTTGTCCATGCGGTTAATAAAGCCGTCGGCGTTTACATACCGGCAGACCTCCATCACCTCTTCGTCAGAAACTCCCGGGAGGTTCAGAAGGATATTGCTGCGGATGGTGCCGGAGAACAAGAACACATCCTGGAGCATCTGACCGAAGTGCCGCCGCAAAGAGGCAATGGAGATGGTGCGGATGTCCCGGCCGTCAATGAGAATCTGACCCTTCTGAATGTCGTAGTTGCGGCAGATAAGGGACAAAATGGTGGTTTTGCCCGAGCCGGTGGAGCCGACAAAGGCCACGGTTTCATGGGGCTTTACATGGAAGGAGACGCCTTTCAGCACCCACTCTCCCGGGATGTAGGAGAACCATACATCCTTGAACTCGATTTCACCCCGGATTTCCTCCAGAGGCTGGGCACCTTCGTCGTCCACCACCTCCGGCACCATGTCCATGACGGTGAAGATTTTTTCCGCAGAGGCAAAGGCGGACTGCAAAATATCAAACTGCTCCGCCATGGTCTGAATGGGGTTAAAGAACTTGGAGGCGTACATATAGAAGCTCACCACCAGGCCGCTGGTGACCACCTGCCCCAAAAGGGCGGAGCCTTCAATGTAGCTTCTGCCGCTGAAGTAGAACAGCACCATCACCGTGGAGATATAGGTCATATACACCAGGGGGCGGAAAATGCCGAACACGAAAATCCGCTCATGCTTGGTTT
This sequence comes from Candidatus Faecousia excrementigallinarum, assembly GCA_018713285.1. GTDB lineage: Bacteria > Bacillota > Clostridia > Oscillospirales > Oscillospiraceae > Faecousia > Faecousia excrementigallinarum. The sequence goes on along the minus strand of DVFK01000021.1, from coordinate 24,686 downwards.
TGGCGAAATGCCGGCTTTTTTCCAGGAACACCTGCATTTTCTCCTCTTCCCGGTTGAAAATCTGGGTGATTTTCATGCCGGAGAGGTTCTCAGACAGGAAGGTGTTGATGTTGGTCCGGGCGTCCGTCACCTTCCGGTGAGCCCGGCGGGAGAAGCGGCGGAAGAGCACCGTATACAGAAGAACAAAGGGTACGAAAATCAGCATCACCAGGGTAAGACCGGGGTTCAGCAGGAACATGGCAACGAGAACACCCACCAGCACCAGCACCTGCTTGGTCATGTTCACCAGCACATTGGTAAACATCATGGAGATGGCGTTGGTGTCGTTGGTGACACGGGTCACCAGTTTGCCTGTGGGAATCTGGTTCAGCTGATTGTGGGACAGCTGCTCAATGTGGGAAAAGACGCTCAGCCGGAGGCCGGAGAGAATCTTCTGGCCGGTTTTTTGCAGGATGATGGACTGGAAATAGGTGCAGACCATGGCGACAATCAGAATCCCGGCGTATACCACCACCCGGCTGAAAAGCTGGGGCATGGTAAAGCCTGTCTGCTTCACCAGTTCCTCGATGTTGCCAATCATGTAAGGGGACATGAGGTCATAGATGAGGGACACCATGGTAATGACAAATGCCAGCAAAAAGGACTTCCAGTAGGGTTTGGCATAGGGAAGCAGACGTTTGATTAGCTCTCCGTCCTTCATAAACCGCTCCTGCTTGGAGGCCTTATCCTTTCTCATGAGGACGGCGGCGGTGACGAAGGCCACGGCAAACACAAACATGACCCCGGCCACGATGAGAATGGGCAAATACTCAGCCATTGTTGTGTTCTCCTCCTTCCTCTTCCAGCCGCTGCAGGTCTACCATCTTCTGGTAGTCCGGGCAGGTTGCATACAAATCCTCGTGCTTGCCAAAGGCCACCACCCGGCCCTGGTCGATGAAAAGAATCCTGTCCATCCGCTCGATGGTGGAAATCCGGTGGGCAATGAGCAAGGTGGTTTTGCCCTGCCGGGTGGAGCGGAGGTTGTCCAGAATGGTTTTTTCCGTCTTGGTATCCACCGCCGACACGGAATCGTCCAGAATCAGGATGGGGGCATCCATCATCAGGGCCCGGGCAATGGAAATCCGCTGCTTCTGACCGCCGGAGACGGTGACGCCCCGTTCACCCAGCACCGTGTTGTAGCCCAGGGAGAAATCCCGGATGTTGGAGTCCACGGAAGCCAGGGCGGCGGCTTTGGTAATGGCAGACATGGACTTTTCATCCACACCGAAGCCGATGTTGTTGGTGATGGTGTCGGAGAACAGGAAATTCTCCTGGGGCACATAGGCACACCCTGCCCGCACATCACGGATGGGGATGGTGTTCACGTCCCGTCCGTCAATAAACACCGTGCCGTCAGGTACATTGTAAGTACGCACCAAAAGGTCTGCAATGGTGGTCTTGCCGGAGCCGGTTTTGCCCACCAGACCGATGTTTTCCCCGGCCTTGATGGCAAAGGACACATCTTCCAGGGAGTCAAACTCCCCGTCCGGGTACCGGAAGGTGAGATTCTTAAATTCAATGTCTCCCCGGATATTCTTCATGGGAACCACATCGGGGCGGTCCACCATATCCGGCTGGGCATCCAGCAGCTCGCTGATGCGCTTGAGGGATGCCTTGCCCCGGCTGGTCAGGTCGATAAGTTCGGAAACTGCCATAATGGGCCAGACGATGGCGTTGAAGTAGCCGATAAACTCCACCAGCTGTCCGGCGTTGAATACCCCTTTATATACCAGGTAGCCGCCGTAGCCCAGAATCACGCAGATTACGCTCTCCACAAACAGGGTAACGAGAATCCGCAGCAGCACGGAAGCCCGGGTGAAGTCCACATTGGCCCGTTCGTTTTCCTGGCTGAGCTTTTTGAAGTTCATCAGCTCCACCGCCTCCTTGACGAAGGCTTTCACCACGGAAATGCCGGAGAAGCTCTCCTGGGAGAAGTCGGAAAGGTCAGAAAAGGTTTTCTGCCGGTAGTCCCACTTCCGCTCCATGGCCCGTCCCACTACCACAGAGCAGAACAGAAGCAGCGCCATGGGAATGAGGGACAGCCCGGTGAGCAGGGCGTTCATCTGCCACATCTTATAGACCGCCATGATGAACAGGAACAATGCGTCGCAGAACATCATAATGCCCCAGCCATAGCTCTCCTGGAAGGTTTCCAGGTCGTTGGTGAACAGGCTCATGAGGTTACCCACATTGTTCTGGTTGTAGAAGCTGCGGCTCAGGTTCCGGCAGTGGCTGAACATCCGGTTCCGCAGATCCTCCTCCGCCCGGACACCGGCGCCGAAGAAGCAGATACGCCAGGCAAAACGGCCGGCTACCATAATGAGCACCACCCAAACCATGGGCATACAAATCTGATTTAGCAGAAAGTCCATGTCAAAGGGCACCGCAGCCCCGTTTACCATTACCTGTCCCGTGTTCATGCCGTTAATGACCATCTGGTACAGGCTGGGGATAATCAGCTGAAAGTAGTCCACCGCCAGCAGGGCCCCAATACCCATGAGAAGCCAGGGCAGATACCGCAGATAGTAGCGGTTAATATGCTTGCCGAATATCATAAATCCTCCTTATCTCTCTTACAAATATTATCGGATACGCTTACCGTTCAAAACAGCTTCCAGGAGCTTATCCCCCTCATACCGGAGCTTCAGCAGGAAGAAGGGGGCGTTTTCCCACAAAAGCTTCAGGAAAATCTCGTCTCCCTCCCACTTGGGAAGGCTGTTCAGGAATTCCCGGCTCACCCACTGCAAGTCCCCTTCGTGGCATTCTTTCAGGTTTCCATAGAAGCCGTCGGCGGTGAACAGGTACATATACTCGTCCTCCACATCCGACAAAAAGGTCACCACCCCCCGGCACTGCCAATGGGTGAGGGTCAGGCCGGTTTCCTCGTAAGCCTCCCGCAGCAGGCACTCGTCCGGGGTCTCCCGGGGGAGAAATTTTCCCCCAATTCCAATCCACTTGTCCTTGTTGATGTCCTTCTCCTTTTTGGTGCGGTGGAGCATCAGCACCTGGTCACCATGGAGCACATAGCACAGCGTGGTGTTAAGCAATCCAAACCACCTCCATCATACATTAAATGACATTATAACAAATCCCCCGAAAAATGCAACAAAAACATTCTTCCACAACTGACGGACATATAGGGATTTTTTTCAAAATGGTTTTCCTCAGGATGAAAGTAGGGGGTGGATTTTTGGGAGAATATGATGTATAATGTCAGCGGTTAGACCATTTTGACAATTTGAATAAAAAACACAAGGGGTGGCGCCATGAAGTTAAACAAAAAAACCACCGTTTTGGTGGGACTGGCTTTTTTGTCCATCTGCGCTTTCTGGCAAATGTACGACAGCCTGGTCCCGCTGATTCTCACCAACCACTTCCGGCTGGATGAAACCTGGTCCGGTGCCATCATGGCGGCGGACAATGTGCTGGCTCTGTTTCTTCTGCCCCTCTTCGGCAGTTTCAGCGACCGGGTGAATACCCGGCTGGGAAAGCGGATGCCCTTCATCCTGCTGGGTACCATTGGTGCCTGTGTGCTTATGAATGTGCTTCCCTGGCTGGCCAACCGCTACTATGCCCAGCCCACCCCCGGCTATCAGATTGCTTTTATTGTAGTGCTGGGGCTGCTTCTCATCGCCATGGGCACCTACCGCTCTCCGGCGGTGGCCCTCATGCCGGACGTGACCCCCAAGCCCCTGCGGAGTAAGGGCAACGCCGTCATCAATCTCATGGGTGCCATCGGCGGCCTTCTGTACCTGGGAGCGGCAGCTCTGCTCTACTCCAAAGCCCGGGAGCCCCAGTACACTCTGGGTTATGTAAACGTCACCGCACCGGTGCTGGATTACCGGCTGCTCTTTGGGGTGGTGTCGGGAATCATGGTGGTTTCCGTGGCTGTGCTGGTGCTCACCATCCGGGAGAACCGGCTGAGTCGGAAAAATGAGGCATACGAAGCCGCCCACCCGGAGGAAAACTATGCCGCTGTGGACAGCCAGGGCAAGGAAGTGCTGCCAAAGCCTGTGAAGCGGAGCCTGGGCTTCCTGCTTCTGTCCATCGCCCTGTGGTACATCGGCTACAACGGCGTCACCACCTGGTTTACCACCTATATCAGCCGGGTGATGGGAGAGGGCATCGGCGGTGCCTCCACCTGCCTGCTGGTAGCTACCGGCGGCGCCATTGTCAGCTACATTCCCATCGGCATGGTGGCCTCCAGAATCGGCAGACGGAAAACCATTCTGGCAGGGGCTGCCCTGCTGGCTGCCTGCTTCTTTGTGGGCTTTTTGGTTACCGCCAATGCCTCCGCTATTACGCCCCCCATGTATCTGATTTTCGTACTGGTGGGACTTGCCTGGGCCGCCATCAATGTGAACAGCCTTCCTATGGTGGTGGAGATGTGCCAGGGCAGCCAGGTGGGCAAGTTCACCGGCTACTACTACACCTTCTCCATGGCCGCCCAGGTGGTTACCCCCATTGTGGCCGGGTGGCTTCTGAAAAATGTCAGCTACAAGGTACTCTTCCCCTACGCCGCTTTCTTTGTGGCCTGTTCCTTTGTGACCATGCTCTTTGTCCGCCATGGGGACAACCGGGTGGATGCCAAGCGGGGTCTTGAGGCCTATGACCTACCGGACTGAACCGGAGGATGCTTATGTGGATACTCATTGTTCTGATTGTAATCCTGTGTCTGTTTCTTCTGGCCCTCCGGGGCCGGCGGGGACACCCGGGACTGGCCCGGCTGCGTCGGTGGAGCTATGCCCACCGGGGACTCCACGACGAAACCCTGCCGGAAAACTCCATGGGAGCCTTCCGGGCTGCCCTGGAAGCGGGGTACGGCATTGAGCTGGATGTGCACCTCACCGCTGACGGGAATTTAGCGGTGATTCACGACTCCTCCCTCCGGCGAACCGCCGGGGCGGATGTGTGTGTGGAGCACCTGAAACTCTGGGAGTTGTCCCGGTACCGCCTCCTGGGAAGCCAGGAGAAAATCCCCACCCTGGAGGAGGTTCTGGAGCTGTTCTCCGGAAAGGCACCGCTGATCATCGAGCTGAAAACCAAACGGGGTAACTACGGGCCTTTGTGCCGCCGGGTGATGGAAGCCCTCCGGGACTACCCGGGAGACTACTGTCTGGAATCCTTCGACCCCTTTTGCATATACTATTTGAAAAAACACTATCCCCAGGTGATTCGGGGGCAGCTTTCCCAGAACTTTCTCAAGGAAAAGGGCCTGCCATTTCCCTGGATTCTCCGGTTTATCGTCACAAACCACCTGCACTATTTCCTCATCCGGCCGGACTTTGCCGCCTGCCGGTATGAGGACCGGAACCTGCTCTCCACCCGATTGGTGCGAAAGCTGTGGGGTGTGCAGGGGGTTGCCTGGACCATCCGGAGCCAAGAAGCGTATGACACCGCCCTGTCCCAGGGGTGGATGCCTATATTTGAAAATATCAACCCAAAAGGAAAGGAAAACAAGTCATGAAAAGAATTGTGGCCCTGCTGCTGGCGGTTATGCTGCTGACTGCCTGTGCAAAAACACCCGACCCCACCGACCCCTCCACGGAGACCACAACCGCTCCCACGGAGAACACCACGGAGGCAACTACTCAGCCTACGGAAACCACCCAGGCTCCGGAGGCCCAGTATCACAATCCCCTTACCGGCGAGCCCCTGGATGCGCCCATTATGGAGCGTCCCTATGCTGTGGTCATGAACAATATCTACGATGCCCAGCCCATGCACGGCGTGGGACAGGCGGATATTTTCTATGAGTACATGGTGGACGGCCTCAGCGGCGGCATCACCCGGTGCCTTGCCCTGTTTACGGACGTAGGCCAGGTGGAGAAAATCGGCTCCATCCGCAGCGCCCGTACCTACAATGTCTCCATTGCCCGGTCTTATCAGGCTCTCTTTGCCCACGCCGGCGGCAGCGCTATGGCTTCCAATGTGTTGAAAACCGGTGTTGTGAATGACCTGGATGCCTCCTCTGCTCCCAGCAGCGTATTCTACCGGGATCAGGAGCGGCTCAGCTCCGGCTATGCTCTGGAGCATACCCTGTTTGCCTCCGGTGAGAAGTTGAAGGAATACGCCCAGCAGCTGGGCTATCACGCCGCTTTGCCCCAGCCCTACGATGTGGGTCTGACCTTTGACGACGATGCAGAGCTGAAGGGCGACCGGGCTTATGAAATTACCGTCCGGTTCCGCAGCAGCAACGGCAAGGGCAGCATCTTCACCTACGATGCCCAGAAGGGCACCTACACCATGGTGCAGGTGTTCTACGGTCAGCACCAGCGGGACTTCATTGACGCCAACACCGATGAGCAGGTGGAGTTCCGGAATGTGATGGTGCTCCATGCCACCTCCACCCTGGATTCCGACGGCTACCACATTTACACCCAGCTCACCGGCGAGGGAACCGGCTACTTTGCCCGGGACGGCAAGCTGGTAAGCATCCGCTGGGAGAGAGCCACGGAGGATGATCCCTTCTCCTACTACCTGGAGGACGGCACCCCCGTTTCCCTGGGCGTAGGCAGAACCTACATCGGCATTGTCCCCCCGGACAGCCCCTTCCAGTATCAATAATTTCAGTAGTTAAAGAAATCCCGGAAAGCGAAGCTTTCCGGGATTTTCTTTTATCTTTCCTCTTCGGGAATGAAATTCAGGGTAATCTCCTGCATCCGGGGCCGTATCTGGGTGTATTTCACGCCGGCGGCGTCCATCATCCGCTTGGAGGCCATGGTGGCAGGGCTGTCGGCGTATTTGTCCGACAGGTACAGAACCTCCCGCACCCCACTCTGGATGATGGCCTTGGCACACTCGTTGCAGGGGAACAATGCCACATACAGGCGACTGCCCCGCAGATCCCGTCCGTTGGCGTTGAGGATGGCGTTCAGCTCCGCATGGACCACGAAGGGATACTTGGTTTCCTCCCCGGTGCGCTCCCAGGGAAATTCATCGTCGGAGCAGCCCTTGGGCATTCCGTTGTAGCCGGTGGAGATGATGATATTCTCCGGGGATACAATGCAGGCGCCCACCTGGGTGTTGGGGTCTTTGCTCCGGCCTGCTGCCAGCATGGCAACGCCCATAAAATACTCGTCCCAGGAAAGATAGTTTTCCCGCTTCATTGTCTGCTCCTCCTTATTTTTTATTCTGTGACTTCCGTCACCTGGGCAGCCTTCCGCACCAGCTCCATAGCCTTGCCGGTGAGGACGGAGCGGATCACCGCTGCCTCCAGCTGGGCATCGTAAACTTCCTTCAGCTGCTCCATGGTGATGTGGTTCTGCTGGCAGATGAGAGCGCAGGCTCTGGCAATCTCCTCCTGCTCTGCCTGGATATTCTCCGCCTCCACAATCCGGCGGATGGCCTCCTCCCGGCGGATGCTCTGAATGGCACCGGGCTCAGCCTCCTCCCGGAGCTTTTCCGGAGTGGTGGAAAGGAACTGGCAGTACATCTCCAGGGTCAGCCCCTGCTGGGAGAGCTGGGCTTCCAGGGTCTGCATCTGAGCCTCTACTGCCTCTTTGATCTGCTCCTGGGTGATTTCCATGTCCAGGGTGTCCGCCGCCTGGCGCAGCAGCCGGTCCTGCAAATCCATCTCTCCCCGCTCGTCGGTGTAGGCCTGGAGGCTCTCGGTGAGCTTCTTCCGCATTTCCTCCATGGTTTCGCACCGGCCTACCTCTTTGGCGAATACATCGTCCATCTGATAGGGGGTCTTTTCCCGGATTTCCCGGATGGCGCAGTGGAATTCCGCCGCCTTTCCTGCCAGCTCTTTGGCGTGGTACTCCGTGGGGAAGGTGACCTTTACCGCCACTTCCTCACCGGGCACCTTGTCCACCAGCTGCTCCTCGAAGCCGGGGATAAAAGCACCGCTGCCCAGCACCAGGGTCTGCTTCTGGGCGGTGCCGCCCTCAAACTGCTTGCCGTCGCAGTAACCGGCGTAGTCCAGCACCAGCTCATCCCCCAGCCGGGAAGGACGATTGGTGATGGAGGCAATCCGGGGGTTCTGCTGCCGCAGCCGTTCCAGCTGCTGCTGCACCTCCTCCGGGGTAACAATATGACGGGTCAATTGGGCGCTGAGGCCCCGATATTGAAAGCTCATAGGTTCGCTCCTTTTTCAATTCTTACTGGAAAAAGCATAGCATTTTTGGGAGAATAAGTCAAGAGAAGCCCTGACCAAATCGGTCAGGGCTTGCTTTTATGCAATTCCATAGAGCCGTTTTCCGTTTTGGAGGGTCAGCGCCTGAGCTTCCTCCGGTGTGATTTCCAAAAGCTCCCCTAGGACCTCTGCCATCCGGTAGAGGTAGCCCGGGTCATTCCGGCGGCCCCGGTAGGGTTCCGGTGCCATGTAGGGGCAGTCGGTTTCCAGCACAATCCGGTCCCGGGGGACAGCTTTGGCGGCTTCCAGGGCTTTTCTGGCATTTTTGAAGGTCAGCACCCCGGTAAAGCCCACGTACCACCCTTTCGCAGTCAGTTCCCGGGCGGTCTGGGCAGAGCCGGAGAAGCAGTGAAAAACGCCCTTCACCTCCGGAAAAGCCCCTAAAATTTCCAGACAGTCGGCAAGAGCCTCCCGCTGGTGGATAATCACCGGAAGCTGAACCTCCCGGGCAAGAGACATCTGCATCCGGAAGGCCTTTTTCTGAATCTCTCTGGGAATGTCCTCATAGTGGTAGTCAAGGCCAATCTCTCCAATGGCCTTCACCTTTTCCTCCCGGCACAAAAGCCGGTATTCTTCCAGAACCTGCTCGTCCACCTCGTCCGCAGCGTCCGGGTGGGAGCCCACGGCGGCGTAGAGGAAGGGGTATTTTTTCGCAAGAGCTACGGCATTTTTGGAGCTTTCCAGAGAGCAGCCGGGGTTCATGACCAGGGCAATGCCCTTTTCCGGCAGGCCGGAAATCAGGGCCTCCCGGTCACAATCAAATGCCCGGTCGTCCAGATGGGCATGGGTGTCAAACAGCATGGTGTCGCCTCCTGATGATTGCCACGGTGCAGCCGTGGCTTTTTATGGTATTCCCCAGGGTGAAATCCGTGTCCCGGGGGTAGCCGGTGAGCCCCTGGCCGGTGGCCTTTGCCCCCGCTTCCTTCAAAACCCAAAACTCCCGCAAGGCTTCCTCTGGATTTTCCGCCTGGGCATATTGGGAAAACTCTCCGGGGGAGAGGATTTTCTCTGCCAAGCGGGGAGGAATCTGCCGGGTGGAAAGCTCTGCATCCAGTCCCACGGGATAGGGGCTGAGCACACAGAACACGTGGCCTTTGGTGTGGGAGATGGAAAAATGCACCCCGCCTCCCACAAACCGGGGCTTTCCCCTTGCCCCAATCCGAATGGGGGGCATGGGCCTTCCGAATCTGGCAAGGTAGAGCCGCCCCAGAAGCCGCCGCCCTGCCCGGTGACCGGAGGGGCCAATATACGCAGCATGACCCAGAATCATCATAAAAACAGGGGGAAAATCAGGGCGGTGAGAATCCCGGCCACCGTCAAAGACAGACTGCTCACAGCCCCTGTCAAGGGGTTTAGCTCCGTTGCCCGGGAGATGCCTACCACGTGAGAGGCGGTGCCGAAGGCCACACCCTGGCTTACCGGGTCATTCAGGTGCAGAAGGCGGCACAGGCCAGTTCCGGCTACGGCACCGAAAATGCCGGTGATGATAATGGCGGCGGTGGTGAGGGCTTCCAGCCCGCCGTTCTGCTGGGACAGGACAATGCCCATGGCGGTGGTGATGCTCTTGGGCAAAAGGGAAACCTCCGAAACAGCGCTGAGTTTCAGTAGACGGCACAGTCCCAGCACCACCAGAATGCTGGTGACCGTTCCGGCGGTGACCCCGGCAAAAATCGCCGGCAGGTTCTTTTTCAGCACCTTTCCCTGCTCATAAAGGGGCAGAGCCAGACACACGGTGGCAGGGGTCAGAAGCCAGGAAAGTCCGGCGGTGCCCGCCTGATACTGTTCCACGGGATAGCGCAGGAGAAGCAAAACCGGGATAATCAGGGCAATGGCAATGAGAATCGGGTTAAAAACCGGGTGCTTTCCCTTTTTCTGGATGAAAAGCCCAATCTGGAAAGCCCCCAGGGTCAGAGCCAGGGGAAACAGGGCAGTCTCAGACAGCAGCTCAGCCATTTTCCATCCCTCCCTTGCCCAGAAGGGCCTTGGTCACAAGCCCGGACAGGGCGAACACGATGACGGTGGACAGAAGCACCACCGTGATAATGGGCACAATCTCCGGGGCCAGAATCCCCCAGTGGCTGAGGATGTTCACCCCCGGTGCCACAAACAAAAGGGGCATGATGTTCAGCAGAAACCCGGCAACGGTTTTGATGGACTCCGGCTTCACAATTTGAAAGGTCAGAGCCAGAAACAGCAGCAGCAAGCCGTAAATGGCGGCAGGCACCGGCAGGGGCAAAAGTTCCTGCAAAAGCTCCCCCAGGAAGCTGAAAAGCAGAATGATGACCAGTTGTTTCAGATATTTCATGGATTTTCTCCTTGTAAATCGGCAATGTGGTGGAGAATTTGCAGGGTGTGGGCGGAAAATTCATAAATCCGCAGGGTAAGCAGCTCCTCCCCGCTGCCGGTGTCGTAGGTGAGGGTCAGCTGCTCCGCCGCCGGGGCGAAATGGTACAGCGACCAGGTCTGGGCCATGTGTCCCTCCTGGCAGTCCAAAAGGAGGGCGGACATTACCTGCCCCACATAGGCCTGGGGAATTTTCTCCCCGCTGCCATTCTGGATGGTCGTGACGCAGCTTACAAAGTGGCTCCAGTTTTTCGTGGGGAACACGCACTCCCAGGAGCTGAAATACTGCACCAGCCGCTCTGCCTGGGGAGTACCCAGCCGCACCGGGTAGTTCCGCTGAATCACCCGGCCGTCCTTCATGGTGTATTCCAGAAACAGGGTAAAGTCCGTTTCCTGGGCGTTGGTCTGCTGTTTTTCCAGCAGGGCCTCATGGATATCCACAATTTGCTGGATTTCCTCCTCACCGGAAAGGGTCAGCTGCGGGGCTTCCTCCCGCAGCTCCGGCAGATACAGCATACTGCTGGTGGAGATGGTGACGGATTCAATCTGCTGGGCCTTGGGTACATAGCTCACAACACCCGCCGGGTCCAGCCACAAAAAGGCCAGGGCTCCGGCAAAAATCGCCGTCATGGCAGCAAAACCCAGAAACACCCGGAGCCTAAACACCTTTACGGACTTGGACAGGAGCATCTGTCCGGAGTAAAAGCCCAGCACCAAGCCTGCAATCAGCAGAATATAGGTGCCCTTGGGGAGAAAGGAGCCCACAAAGGTATACAGCACAGCGGTCATGCCCAGGGTATACACCGCCAGGAACACCGGGGCCATCCACCGGATGGCGATAAAGTCCCCGGCGGATTCCAGATTCCGCCGCCGGTACAGAAAAAGGGACAGGGCAAAGAGGGAAAGACCCACCCCGGCACATACCAGCAGGTATATCCAGTTGCTGTTGGCGGCGCCTAAGTACACCGCAGAGCCCTCATCCTGGGAGAAGGTGAGATAGGGGGAGGAAGCCAGCTGCAAAAAGGGGCAGAACTTCCGGAAGGTGCCCTGCCGCAGCTGCAGGCCATACATGAGGGGCTGATAAAACATCTGGGCAATCCCCATGAAAATCATGGAAAAGCCGTTAATGAGGGCGTAAAACAGCACCATGGCGAACCGGTTTCCCGCCAGCATGGAGGCAAAAACCGCCGCACCGTAGAAGAACATATATTGCAGCAGGCATACCAGCCAGGCGATGAGGGCATGGTGCCAATAGCCCTGCAAAATGGGCATAAGGGCCAGGGCCGCCAGGGTATTGGGTACCAGACACATGGCAAGCCCGGCGGCACTGTGGGAGAAGAACCACCCTTCCCGGCGCAGAGGCATGGCATGGAGGGCGTAGCACATCCGGCTTATGTAGAGATCTCCCGCCAGGAACATCACCACCATTCCGGCATAGATACCGTTTACATAGGACATGGCCGGCAGCCACTCATTCAGGGCCAGGGCTACCGACAAAGGCTCTCCCTGGGCAGACAAAGTGGACACCCCCAGCACCAGGAAAAGCACATAAAGGACCCAGCCGGGGGCGAACCGGGTCAGGTCCTTGTGAAAGACCGTCCAGTTAAAGAAGTATGTTCTGGATTTCATAGTCCATCCCTCCCAGCTCATAGATGAAAATCTCCTCCAGGGTCAGGGGCAGCACATCAAAATAGGTGAGGTTGGCCGCTTGCAGCCGGGGGGTGATTTCCTGGGCGCTGCCCCGGACCACCAGGGTCTGGAGCCGTCCGGAGGTGGTATTGCTCAGGATTTCCAGCCCGGCGGGAGGCTGTCCCACCAGCTGTACCTTCACGGTGCTGCTTTGCAGTTGGGAAAGGGAGCACTCCATAATCATCTTGCCCCGCTCCATAATCCCCACATGGTCGCACAAATCCTCCAGCTCCCGGAGGTTGTGGGAGGAGATGAGCACCGTGGAGCCCCGCTTGGATACATCCTCCTGGATGAGACTCCACACCTGCCGCCGGATTACCGGGTCCAGTCCGTCCACCGGCTCGTCCAGCACCAGCATATCCGGGTGGGTGCACAGGCTCAGCTGGAAAGCCGCCTGCTTCTGCATACCCTTGGAGTACCGGGAAATGGGGGTTTTCCGCAGCTGGGGGAATACGTCCAGCAGCTGGGTAAAAAGTCCGTCGTCAAAGGTGGGGTACATTCCCCGGTAGAATTTCCGCATATCCTCCAAGGTAGCGGAGGGGAAAAAGAAGATTTCGTCGGGGATATAGGCAATCCGGGACTTTACCCGGGGATTTTCATAGACGGAAAGACCGTCAAAGTACACCTGTCCCTTGTCCGGGCGGCAGATGCCGGTGGCGTGGCGCAATGCGGTGGACTTCCCCGCTCCGTTAGGGCCCACCAGTCCGTAAATGGCCCCTTTGGGCACCGTCATATTCAATTCCCGCAGGGCATAGAAACGCCCGAACTGTTTGGTAACTCCCTGCATCCGAAGCATATGCATTGCCTCCTGTTGCGTTATTTTGATGATGCTGCACCCAACTGTTGTGACCTTCTTCAAAGTTTCTATGCAGATGGCTGCCGTTTATACCTCCCGACCGGAGGGAGGTGGCTTGGGGCGCAGCCCCAAGACGGAGGGAGCCATCGGGCGCAACGCCGATTTGCTGTCAGGGTTGGTACTTTCCGAAAGCTGTCCCCTTCGTCTATAGTGCTTGGATTTATTGGAAAGAAAAGGGTTTTTGGGTATCGACACTCTGTAAAAAGTACCGCCTCGTTGGCAAACCGTCGGCTTACCGCCCGCAGGCTCCCTCAGTCACCTGCGGTGACAGCTCCCTCCCGGAGGGAGCTATGGGGTGCGTACCTCTTCCCACAGCCTTGTGTATTGAGGAATTTATACCAGGGGCTTCCGAAGGGCCTGGGCTGCTTCCTCCACCGCCTGCTGGGAGGTGGTGTCAATGTGCCACTCGTCAAGACCGGGGGCGCCCATGGGGACACCTTCCCGGCGGAACAGCATGCCGCTTTCCACAGGGGTTTTGCCGCTCATGTGGAAAGCCCGGGCACCGGGTACCTCCCGGCGGAAGGCTTCAATCACCCGGGCGTTCACCCCGGCGCCGATGAGCACCTCCGGCCCCTGAATTTCATTCCGGAGGGCAATGAGCCGGGCGATGGTTTCTTTGCCGGCGGTGGCGTTTCCTGCACCGCCGCTGGTGAGCACCGTGTCAAAGCCCAGCTTCCCTGCCTGGCGATAGGTCTCCACCGGGTCCCGGCTCACGTCAATGCACCGGTGCAGGGTCAGGGGCAGTCCCCCGGCGGCCTCCATCAGTTCCTCCATGGGCGCCAGCTCCCCCTCCGGGGTGAGGCAGCCGATGACAAAGCCGCTGGCACCATTTTCCCGGAGCACCTTTATTTGCCGGGCCATCATGGAAATCTCCTGCCGGGTGTAAAGAAAGTCCCCGGCTCTGGGGCGCATGAGGCACCGGACGGGGATGTCCGAAAAGCTGCGGATATCCTGGAGCAGCTCTACATAGGGGGTCAGTCCTCCCACAGACAGGGCGGCGCACAGCTCCAGCCGGTCTGCTCCCCCGGCCACAGCGGCCTTTGCAGAATCATAGGAATCCACGCAAATTTCCAATACTTTTTTCATAAAAAATCCTCCCGATTACAGGGTTTTTATCACGTTCGCAAGAATCGCAGTGTCCTCATCCCGAAGGCCTGAGTAGTTGATAACCAGATAGCCCCGGCAGTTTTCCGGGGGCGTTTCCCGGTAGTACTGGGAAAGACACCGGACTTTCAGGCCCTTTTTGGCGCAAAACGCCACCAGCTCCGGGTCCGTAAGGGCAGTGTCCACCCGGAGAAGAAAGTGCAATCCTGCCCCTTCCTCCAGCACCTGCAGCCGCCGGGGACACTGGGCTACCAATTCCAGCAGGGTGTCCCGCCGGGCTTTGTAGAACTTCCGCATCCGGTTGATGTGCTTTTCAAAGTACCCTTCCCGGATGAACCGGGCCAGGGTGTACTGCTCGAAGCTGGGGACGGTTCCGGCGTAAAAGCCCAGCCGGGCTTGCAGGGCCTGCATAAGCCCCGAAGGCAGAATCATATAGCTGATTCGGATGGAAGGGGCCAGGGACTTGGTAAAGCTGTTGATATAGATGACCCGTCCGGCGGTGTCCATGGCTTTGAGCGTCGGCAGAGGCCGTCCGGCGAAGCGGAACTCGCTGTCGTAGTCGTCCTCGATGATATACCGCCCCGCTTCTGCGGCGGCCCACCGGAGAAGCTCCCGCCGCCGGGAAAGGGGCGTCACCAGTCCTGTGGGAAAGTGGTGGGCAGGCGAGATGTGGAGCACCTGGGTAGCTTCATCCGGCAGCACCCCGGATTTGTCCATGGACAAAAGGGTGCACCGGGCTCCGGCACAGCGGTAGATGTCGTAAATCTTGCTGTAGCCCGGTTCCTCCACTCCGTAGCACTTGTCCCGGCCCAGAAGCTGCACCAGTAGGTTATACAAAAAGTCTGTACCGGCACCTACAAAAATATCCTCCGGGTTCACTTCCAGACCCCGGAAAGCCCCTAAATGCCAGGCAATGGCCTGGCGCAACTCCCCGATGCCCTGGTTGGGCAGGGGCAAAAGGAGCTTTTGCCCGTAGTCCAGCAGCACCTGCCGCTGGAGGCGGCTCCACACCGTAAAGGGAAACCGGGGCGAGCCGTTGCCGGATAAATCCAAAAGCTTTCCCTCCGGGGGCGGTGTCTGGGAGGCCTTGGGGGTCTGGGGCGGCAGCTGCTGCACCGCCTCCACAAAGTAGCCCACCTTCTCCCGGGAGGAGATATACCCCTCTGCCAAAAGCTGGTTGTAGGCATTTTCCACAGTGATTTTACTCACCTTCAGGTGGGCGCACAGGCTCCGCTTGGAGGGCAGCCGCTCCCCGGGACGGAGCTTTCCTGTGCGGATGTCCTCCCGGATACACCGGTACAGCGCCTCGTAAAGGGGCAGCCCCGGCTGCTTTTTCAGCTGGTAGGTAAGCATATTATCCCTCCCGGCGGGCTTTTACCTTGGCCCACAGCCGGTCACCCTGGGCAAATACCCATTGCATAAACCGGAACACCGTGGGAATCACCAAAAGAATCACCAGCAGAGCCACAAGGGAGGAACCCTTGATAATCTGCAAATCGAAAAAGTCACCCAGGAGGGTAAAGCAGCCGATGATGGCCGCCGCCATGGCCCACCATACCAGAGCCCGGAACCGGTTCATGGGCTTTCCCACCTGGTGCAGAACCATGAGACCCACCACTGCCAGGATGGCCGTGGCAATGGCCCGCACATCTGCCAGGGGGATGGCGAAATGCACCATCATCGCCTGGAGAAGCAGCACCACCGTGATACTGGTAAGGCCTCCGGGGAAAGCCCGGCGAAGAACGGTTTTCAGGAAGGTGCCGGAAATGGGCTGATAGTTGGGTTCCAGAGCCAGGAAGAAGGAGGGCACACCGATGGTGAGCCCGGAGATAATACTCATATGGATGGGAGCCAGGGGATAGGGCTGCTGGGTAAGGAGAGACAACAGGGCCAGACCAAAGGAGAAGATGTTCTTCACTAAGAACAAGGTGGCTGCCCGCTGGATGTTGTTGATGACCCGGCGGCCTTCTCCCACAATGTCCGGCATGGCGGAAAAGTCCGAATCCAGCAGCACCAGCCGGGCCACCTGACTGGCGGCCTGGGCACCGCTGGCCATGGCAATGCCGCAGTCCGACTCCTTCATGGCCAGCACATCGTTCACGCCGTCGCCGGTCATGGCTACGGTGTGGCCCTGGGCTTTCAGGGCCTTCACCAGCATTTTCTTCTTGTCGGGGGTCACCCGCCCAAAGACGGTGTATTCCCCTGCCGCCCGGAAAACATCCTCATAAGTTTCCAGTTCCCCGGCGTCAATATACTTTTCACTGTTTTCAATCCCTGCCCGCTGGGCAACGGCGGAAACAGTTTGGGGGTTGTCACCGGAGATGACCTTGATGCACACCCCCTGCTGGGCAAAGTAGGAGAAGGTCTCCCTTGCCTGAGGCCGCAGGGGTGAGGTGAGAAGCAGCAGCGCCAAAGGCTCAGCAAGACTCCCGTCCAGCTTCTCGGGAAGGGCCCCAGGATAGGCGGCTACCAGCAGCACCCGGTAGCCGGTGGAGGCCCAGGGGGCTACTTCCTCCCGCACCTTTTCAAAATGCTCTCCCAGAATAAACTCGGGAGCGCCCACCACGAAGGAGCCATGCTCCCCAAATTCACCGCCGCACCACTTGGTCTGGGAGGTGAAGGGCACATACCGGGTGCATTCCCAGTCTCCCTTCCCGGAGAACAGCTCCTGGATGGCCCGGGCGGTGTCGTTGTCCGGCTCCCGGCTGCCGTAAAGGCCTTTCAGCACCTGCTCTAAGTGCTCCGGCTCCCGGTCCCCCAGGGGCAGGAGGTTTTCCACCTCCATGGTGGGCTGGGTGATGGTGCCGGTTTTGTCCACGCACAGCACATCCACCCGGGCCAGGGACTCGATACAGTTCATATCCTGCACCAGCACCCGCTGCCGGGTGAGCTTCATGGCGGACACCGCCAGGGCAATGCTGGTAAGCAGATACAGTCCCTCGGGAATCATGCCCACCAGGGCTGCCACGGTGGACTGGGCACTGCTGGTGAAACTCATGTGGAGAATCTTGAATTCCTGATAAAACAGCAGGCAGCCCACAGGAATCAGGGTGTAGCCCACCATATGAATCAGCTTGTCCAAAGAGGCCATCATCTCGGAACGGGCTACCTTGGGGTCTGCCTTGGCTTCCAGGGCAAGCTTGGCCGCAAAGCTCTCGTCTCCCACCTGGGTCAGCTGAGCCCGGGCACGGCCGGTGATGACAAAACTGCCGGATTTCAGGGTGTCACCCTTCTTCTTCACCACCGCATCGGCCTCGCCGGTGATGAGGGACTCGTTCACCTGGAGCTGTCCCACCCGGACAATGCCGTCGGCGCAGATCTGATCTCCCGGGCCATATTCTACGATGTCATCCCGCACCAGGGAGTCGGAGGGCACCAGGAGCTTCTTCCCTCCCCGGATGGTGGGGAGCTTCTGCTGGGCAATGAGGGTCAGCTTGTCCACCGCCCGCTTTGCCCGGATTTCCTGGAAGCAGCCGATGACCACGTTCACCACCACAATGACCAGGAAGGTCATGTTCTTGATGGGGGAACCGGCAATGGCCAGAATGACTGCCAGAACCACGAATATCAGGTTAAAAAAGGTGAGAAGATTCCGTTTCAGAATCTCCTTTTCCGTCAGACCCACCCCGGAGGACTGGGCATTCCCCAGCCCCGCCGCCAGACGCTCCTGTACCTGGGCCTGGGTCAGACCCTGGTTATAGTCCGGGGATACAGATTTTATCTCTTTTGTCATGGTTATGCCTCCCTCAAAAATCTGTGGGTAAACCGGCTTTTCTATCGTAAACTGCCAGAAGGCACCCGGCCTCCAGGACAATCTCTGCTTTTCCTCCCAAAAAATGATTGCTCACCCCTAAGGGAAAATCCCCGGGAAGAGTGCCGCTTTCCAAGGGGTATTCCAACCCCCGGAGAGTTACCCCCTCTGCCGATTCTCCCAGGGAGAAAAGGGAAAGAAGGCCGCCTTTCGGCCCTTCCAGGGTAAAGCCCGGCGGCTGGGCTATGAGGGCAATGGCGTCTTTTCCAATCAGCGCCCCCCGGCAGCCCCGGCGGGTCAAAAACAGCAACGACTGGATGTTTGCCAGGGTATGGTCCAGCCGTGGGCCATCCAGTCCGCCGTAAATGAGAAAATTGTGATAGCCCAGGGCTAAGCCCCGGCGGATAGCCAGCATGGTGTCCGTGTCGTCTTTGCGCACCGGGAACACGTTTGCCCCCTCCGGCACATAGCCCAAAGAGTCGAAGTCCCCTAAAATTACATCCGGGGTCAGTCCCAGGTTCTTCACATGGGCAAGGCCGCCGTCGGCGGCAATGAGACAGTCGGATTTTTCCACAGGCCGCAAAAGCCCGGTGCATTCCCCTGCCCCTATGATGATACAGCAGCCCACAAAAATCCCTCGTTTCTTTAGAAGGTCAGCCCCTTGGGGTAGAAAAACCGCAGCTTCTCCGGGGCGATGGAGATGTCCACATCCTGAATGTGGCGGATTTCTCCGTCCATGTTCAATGCTGTGGGATGGTCGCTGTGGATATGTAGGTGATTTGTGCGGATATGGCGGATTTTCTGGGGCAGGGAGGCGTATTTTCCCTTTTTGTATGCCCCAATCAGTCCCAGCACTGTGAGCCGGGACACCTTATCCACCAGAAGGATATCCAGAATCCCGTCCTGGGGGTCTGCCTCCGGCACCGGGTTGAAGCCGCCGCCGTAAAACCGGCCGTTGCAGGCGCAAATCAGGGTAAAGTCCTTCTGGACGGTTTCCCCCTCAAAAGAGGCGGTGTAGGGCTGCCAGATGCCCTTGATGGTGTTGATGAGGGCGGATACCAGGTAGGCCCGGAATCCGCTGAACATGGGAAACCGCTTGTACCCTGCCACATCAGCGGCAATCCGGGCATCCAGTCCCACGGAGCAGATATTCAGGGCATAGTCCTGGTTGCACCGGATAAGATTGAATTGGGATTCCTGGCAGTCCAGGAGCTTTTCCAAATCCCGGAAAGCCTCCGGCTGGGAGAACATCCGGATAAAGTCGTTGCCGCTGCCGCCAGCATAGGTGGTGACTGCCACGTTGGGAAAGCCAGCCACGCCGCAGACGATTTCGTTCAGGGTGCCGTCTCCTCCGCAGGCGTAAATCCGCACAGGCTTGCCGGAGCGGGCTGCCTGGGCGGCAAACTCCCGGCACTGACCGGGAGCCTGGGATACCCGGATTTCGTATTGCAGTCCTCTGGGTTTGCAAACTCTGTGGATTTCTTTTTTATACTGCTCCTGCCGGTCCCGGCTTCCGGCGGCAGGGTTGATGATGAAAAGGTGGGTCATTTCTCTTTACCCCTCCGGGTATTGTCTGTATACATATAATAATTGCACTGAATCATGCCGTTGTAGAGCTTGCGCTTCTTGTCCGCCCGCTTTCCAAAATAATGCTCAAACTCCGGCTCGGAGGTGATGATGTACTTTTTCCAGCTGTTGGCGTATTTCAGGTGCCGTCCCAGGGCGGCGTAGAGCCGCTGGGCGCTTTGCTGCTCCAGCATCCGCTGGCCATAGGGGGGATTGGTCACCAAAATGCCCGTATCTGTGGGCAGGCTCATTTTGGTGGCGTCTCCGTCCCGGAAGCGGATGCAGTCAGCCACCCCTGCCTTCCGGGCATTGGCCATGGAGAGGGACACACACTTGGGGTCATTGTCGGAGCCTAAAATGTGGTAATCTCCATGGAATTCCTTTTCCTTTGCCTCCCGGCGCAGGTCCTCCCAGATTTCCGGGGCAATCCAAGGGAAGCTCTGGGCGGCAAATTTCCGCATCAGACCCGGGGCCCGGTTCTTGGCGATGAGGGCGGCTTCGATGGCGATGGTGCCGGAGCCGCAGAAGGGGTCCCAGAAGAACTCCCGCCCCCGGTACCGGGTCAGCTGCACCATGGCTGCCGCCAGGGTCTCCCGGAGGGGTGCCTCGTTTCCCACAGCCCGGTAGCCCCGCTTGTGAAGTCCCGGCCCGGTGGTGTCCAGATACAGGTTTACCTGGTCGTTCATGATGGAAAATTGCAGCTGGTACTTGGCACCGGTTTCCGGCAGCCAGGAAAGGCCGTATTTCTCTCCCAGGCGGCGGGAGGCGGCCTTCTTCACAATGGCCTGGCAGTCCGGCACGCTCATAAGCTGGCTGTTCAGGCAATGCCCCTTCACCGGGAAGGTGCCGTCCTTGGGGATAAAGTCCTCCATAGGCAGATGGTACACCCCCTGAAACAGCTCCTCAAAGCTCCGGGCGGGGAAGCTGCCCAGGGTAATGAGCACCCGCTCTCCGGTACGCAGCCACAGGTTGGCTTTGGCCAGGGCGGTTTCGTCTCCGGAAAACAGCACCCGGCCGTTTTCTACCCGGACATTTTCAAAGTTCATGCGCCGCAGTTCATCGCCGCACAGTCCCTCAAGCCCGAACAGGCAGGGGACGGTGAATTGTATCTTACTCATAGGTTACCTCGTATCAGGGGATGATTTTGCTCTTTTTCAGGTAGCGCTCCTCCTCGGAGAATACGCAGCCGCAGTATTTCTGGATGTAAAAGCCCAGTTCCCGGGCCTTTTCCTGGCCTTCTTTGAACCAGGGGCGAAAATCCCGGTACAAAAATTCCACACCGTAGATTTCCCCGGCTCTTTGAGCCACTTCCTTCATCAGCTCGTGGTTCTGATAGGGGCTGATGAACAAGGAGGAGGTGAAGCTGTCAAAGCCCCCCTCTTTTGCCTGCTTTGCGGTTTCCATCAGGCGCATTTCATAGCACTTGATGCACCGGTGGGAAATATCCTCTGCCACCGCCCGGACAAAAGGCCGCAGACCGTAGTCATTTTTCTCAATCAGGGGCAAGGAAATGGCGGCGGCATACTCCCGCAGACAGTTCCGCCGGGAGCGGTATTCGGTGAAGGGATGGATGTTGGGATTGTACCAGAAGCCGGTGACATCCCGGCCTTCCTCCCGCAGCACCCGGATGCACTGATTGGCACAGGGGGCGCAGCAAATATGCAGTAATGTGTTCATAGATTTACCTGCCTGAAAATAGTCATATTTTACCCATTATACCATCAAACCCACCGTCTTGCAAGGATTTCTCCCACAAACCCGGGAAAAATCCCCATCACATTTCACGGGATTCATCCCCATGGATGTGGTACACTGTCTGTACTCCCTTCGGCGTAGTTATTACGCAGAAAGCTTCCGAAAAATACCTCCCGACCGGAGGGAGGTGGCTTGGGGCGCAGCCCCAAGACGGAGGGAGCCATCGGGCGCAATGCCGATTTGATTGACAGGGATGGTACTTCCCAGGGACCGTCCAATCACATAAACCATTTTTCAGGCAAATTGTCTTAGGGTATCGATAATATGGAGCAAGTACCAACCCATCTGCAAACCGTCAGCTTACCGCCCGCAGGCTCCCTCAGTCACGGCTTACGCCGTGCCAGCTCCCTCCCGGAGGGAGCTATAGGTGCAGACCTTCAGATTGTGCGCCGATTGCCGCCGGGTATCGTCGTTTTGCGAAAGGCTTCCGAAAAATACCTCCCTCCGGGAGGGAGGTGGCTTGGGGCGCAGCCCCAAGACGGAGGGAGCCATCGGGCGCAATGCCGATTTGATTGACAGGGGCGGTACCTCCCCAGGCGTGTCGGGTTTCTTAAACTAATTTCCGGGAAATCCACAGAAAATCGGTTTAGAGTACCGACAAAATGGAGCAAGTACCAACCCATCTGCAAACCGTCAGCTTACCGCCCGCAGGCTCCCTCAGTCACGGCTTACGCCGTGCCAGCTCCCTCCCGGAGGGAGCTATGGGTGCAGACCTTCAGATTGTGCGTGGATGATTGCCTGCTGTTCTTAGACAGACTTCCTGGTGGATGGCCTGGCAAACGGACTGAAAGCGGCGGTTAACATCCTCGTTGGAGAAACGGAGTATTTTCAGGCCATATTTCTCAAGACAAGCACTTCGCTTTTCGTCATACTCCATTTCCTGGGGCATATAATGCTGAGAGCCATCCAGTTCCACTACCAACTTTGCATGATGACAGTAAAAATCTACAATATAGCCTTCGATGGCCTTTTGACGCTGAAACCGGGGGGAATATTCACGTAAAAATTGAAACCAAAGTCGTCTCTCCTGGGGCGTGGTGTTTTTTCGCAAGGCTTTGGCCTTGCCAATCTTCTGCTTTTCATATGGCAATGACATGGCAGACCCCTCTTATTCCCGGTTCTGGGGCGGGCGCCATTTGGGGCGGGTTTTCAGTTCTAGGCGGAGGTTCTGGAAAAACTCGGTGAGAAGCTGGCGGCACTCCCCCTCCATCACCCCGGCCTCTACCTGGGGATGGTGGTTAAAGCCCATGGAAAACAGGTTGCACACCGAACCGCAGGCGCCGCATTTTTCGTCCCGGGCCCCATATACCACCCGGGGAATCCGGGCGTTGACAATGGCCCCGGCACACATGGGACAAGGCTCCAAGGTCACATACAGGGTGCACTCCCACAACCGCCAGCCTCCCAGAGTCTTGCAGGCCTGGGCAATGGCTTCGATTTCTGCGTGGCCCAGGGCGGTTTTCCCTGTCTCCCGGCGGTTCCGGCCCCGGCCTACCACCTGCCCCCGGCAGACGATAACACAGCCCACCGGCACTTCCTTCTCTGATGCCGCCTCTTTTGCCAGCTCCAGAGCTTCCTGCATATATACCGCATCTTCCACGAAAACCCCTCCTTTTAAGGAGTATCATATCCCAATTCATGCCTGTCCGTCAAGGGCTTCGTCCCGGAAAGGAGGTAACAAAACCATGAACAAAAGACCGGATGTGTTTCGGGTCTGTGCCCTGGCCATTGCCTGCGCAATCCTTCTGCGCCTTGCCAGCGGCGGCCTGGGGGCAATGGTTGCCCAGGCTTTGGGCCATGAGAAAATGGCCTCGGTCCTTCTGTATCTGGGCACCGGGCGGGTAGCCTGTCCCGCAGCCCCCCAGGAGCAGACCCCCGACCCCACACAGCTTACCGCCCCCGGCCCGGAGGACAACCCGGTGGAATTCTCCCCGGAGGATGGACAGCAGATACAGGTGGGAAACTTTGCCGGGGTGGATGTGGACATCCCCACCCTGCTGCAAATGCCCCTTGACTGGGATTTAACAGAACAGTCCCCCACGGTGCTGATTCTCCACACCCACGGCTCCGAGAGCTACACGGGAATCCCCCAGGAGGCCCAGTCCTCCGGCTACCGCTCTTTGGATACGGCTTACAACATGGTGAGTATGGGGGATGCCCTGGCAGAGTACCTGACCCAGGCAGGCATCGGGGTGATTCACGACCGGACTCTTTACGACTACCCCTCCTATAACGATGCGTACAACCTGGCCCGGGCTGCCATCCAAGGGTATCTTGCCCAGTATCCCAGCATTTGTCTTGTGATTGACCTGCACCGGGATGCGGCGGAGGATGCCGCCGGGAATCAGGTGGCCTTCACCGCCCAGATTGCCGGGCAGGAGATGGCCCAGCTGATGATTGTCACCGGCAGCGGCTCCGACACCCTGCCCCACCCCAACTGGAAGGAGAATCTGGCCCTGGCTCTGAAACTCCAGGTGCAGCTGGAAAAGCAGTACCCCGGCCTGTGCCGTCCCCTGGCGCTAAGGGCGCAGCGGTACAATCAGGATTTGCTCCCCGGGGCAATCCTTGTAGAGGTAGGCACCGCCGGCAACACCTGGGACCAGGCCATGGCCTCCATAGAACCCCTGGCCCGGAGCATCCTGACCCTGGCCAAGGGCACGGAACCGGAATAAAAACGGCACACCCAATTCCGGGTGTGCCATTTTTGCAAAAAGAAAAAAGGCTCCCTTGCCAAAGGGAGCTGGCACGGCGTAAGCCGTGACTGAGGGATTCACAGCGGGCATTTTCTCAGAAGCACAGACCCATGTGGAAACCTGCTACCCGGTGAAATCCCCCCGGTTTTGCCGGAGGCAAAACCACCCCCCTTTGGCAAGGGGGGCTTTGGTCTGCGCATCTATTTCTACCCGGTAACGATACCGGGCGGGTCAGGGAAGTAACGAGTAGCAGAAAGCCGCCGTGCGCATTGTCAGCGGCGACTCGCCGCCTATTTCATAAACTTGTCTACGGCGTCGCACAGGTCGTCTACGGCGCTTTGGTCGCCGGCGGCGACGGCATCTACCACGCAGTGGCGCAGGTGGTCTTTGAGAATCACCTTGCCGGTGTTGTCCAGGGCGGAGCGTACCGCTGCCAGCTGCACCAGCACCTCGGAGCAGTCGTGCCCTTCCTCCACCATCCGGCGCACCTTCTCCAGGTGACCTGCTGCCCGGGCCAGACGGTTCAGCACCGCCTTCTGATTCTCGTGGACATGGCCGTGGGAGTGGGCAATGCCATGGGCGTGGAGATACGCATGGTCGTGAGAATGGTCTTCCATGACAGTCCCTCCTATTACAATAAATTTGGACAGGAAAGCCGGGCAGCCAGTCCGGCTTTCCCTCCATCTCGTGCCTAAGCTACAATGAGAGGAGCAACTGGCTGACCTATCCCTCCTTGGGCTTCTATGTCCGTTG
>DVFK01000020.1 GCA_018713285.1 Candidatus Faecousia excrementigallinarum | reverse complement strand
AATGGAGAAGGGCCTGAGCTTCCTGGAGTTCAACTACATGATTATGCAGTCCTACGACTTCTACTACCTGTTCCAGAAGTACGGCTGCAATATGCAGTTCGGCGGCAATGACCAGTGGAGCAATATGCTGGGCGGCACCGAGCTGATCCGCAGAAAGCTGGGTAAGGATGCCCATGCCATGACCATCACCCTGCTTCTCAACTCCGATGGCAAGAAGATGGGCAAGACCGCCAAGGGCGCCGTGTGGCTGGACCCCAACAAGACCTCTCCCTTTGAGTTCTACCAGTACTGGCGGAATGTGGAGGATGCGGATGTGCTCAAGTGCATTCGGATGCTCACCTTCCTGCCTCTGGATCAAATCAACGAGATGGACTCCTGGAAGGACGCTCAGCTGAACACCGCCAAGGAGATTCTGGCCTTTGAGCTGACCAAGCTGGTTCACGGCGAGGAGGAAGCTGCAAAGGCCCAGGCCGCTGCCAAGGCTCTGTTCACCGGCGGCGGAGACGACGCCAATATGCCCACCACAAAGATTTCCGAGAGCCAGCTTACCGACGACAAAATCGGTATCCTGAATCTGATGGTAGCCTGCAAGCTGGCAGCCTCCAACGGAGAAGCCCGGCGTCTGGTGCAGCAGGGCGGCGTGTTCGTCAACGATGAGAAGGTGGCAGACCCCTTCTTTGCTGTGACCCGTCAGATGCTCCAGGAGGGCGTGCGGATTCGCAAGGGCAAAAAAGTATTCCACAAGGCTGTTATGGACTAAAGGCAAGGGCTGACCGAATCCGGTCAGCCCTTCTTTTTCTCAAAAATCCGGTGGAATAATTGCAAAGTATTGCATAATGTGATATACTGTAACCATTCATACACCCGGAGGCGTTTATGACTGAATTAACCGTTTTTCAAAAGAAAATCAGGGATTTTTTACCGGAAATTTCCCTTCGTTTTTATGAGCCCCTGGCAAAGCACACCTCCTTCCGCATCGGCGGCCCGGCTGAGGTGATGGCTTTTCCCCAAAATGCCGACCAGTTGGCCCAGCTTCTGAAAGTGTCCGCTTTATTGGACTGCAAACCTGCTATTCTTGGTGCAGGAACCAACATTCTGGCCCCTGACCAGGGATTGCCGGGACTGACCATCTGCCTGAAGGATTGTCTCGAGGGCATGACGGTGCTGGAAAATGGGAAAATCCGCTTTGGTGCGGGAATTTCCATGGCAAGAGCTGCAAGCTTTGCCGCCAAGCAAGGCCTTTCCGGCATGGAATTTGCCCACGGGATTCCCGGCAGTATCGGCGGCGGCATCTATATGAATGCCGGAGCTTACGGCGGGGAGATCTGCCAGATCTGCCAGGAGGCAGAGGTGATGGATATGGCAGGAAACCTGCGGACCCTTACCCATAAAGAGTTGGGCTTTTCCTATCGCCATAGCATTTTGGAGGAGCAGGACCTGATTGTGGTTTCCGGCACCTTCTCCCTGACACCCAAGCCCCGGGAGGAAATCCAGGGCAAAATGCAGGAGCTGATGGAGCGGCGCAGAGCCTCCCAGCCTCTGGATATGCCCTCTGCCGGTTCTGCTTTCAAGCGGCCGGTGGGCGGCTATGCGGCAGCGCTTATTGAGCAGGCTGGTTTGAAAGGCTTTCAGGTGGGGGGTGCAGCCGTTTCCACAAAGCACGCAGGCTTTGTGGTGAATCTGGGAGATGCTACCGCCGCAGATGTGCAAGAGCTTCTGAAGCAGGTGGCAGAGAAAGTGTATGCAAACTCCGGCATTACCCTTACCCCGGAAGTTCGCATCTGGTAAAAAGAGAGGAGTGTATCCATGGGCGTGTCCTTTTCCGCAAAAGCCAAGGGGGAGGTCTGCCGGAATGTTCCCCAAAAGCATTGCTGCTGTCTTGCCCAGTGCTTTGGGATTCTGCTGTTCTGCAACAGCTTCCAGCGGGAAAGCATCCGGATTATTACGGAGAGCCGGGAGCTGGGAAGTCTCCTTCCCCGCCTCTTTAAGCGTGCCTTCGGGGTAAGTTTTGATGTGCTTCCGGAGGAGGATACACCAGGGAAGCTGAACTTTCAGATTACAGATACTGGAAAAATCTGCCGGATTATGGAGGCCTTCGGCTTCAATCCGGCTGATACCCTGTGCCTGCATATCAACTTGCCCATTGTGGAGGAGGACTGCTGTAAAACGGCTTTTCTCCGGGGAGCCTTTTTAAGCGGCGGCTCTGTAACGGACCCGGGAAAAGGGTACCACCTGGAGCTTACCACCACACACCACAGCGTCGCCCGGGAGGCCTACTCTCTGATGCATGAGATTTTGGGCTTTTATCCCAAGTTTGCCAGTCGGGGCGGGGCACAGGTGCTGTATTTCAAGCAAAGCGACCTGATTTCCGACTTCCTCACCTTTTTGGGAGCGCCGGTGGCTGCCATGGGCATTATAGAGGCCAAACTGGAAAAGGAACTGAACAACAAGGTCAACCGCAGGTGCAACTGTGACGAAGCCAATACTTCCAAAATGGTTGAGGCGGCTCAGGAGCAGCTGTCTGCCATCCGGCTTTTGCGGAACCAAGGAGCGCTGGAAAAACTGCCCCAGAAGCTCCTGCAGGCAGCCCAGGCCCGGGAGAATAACCCGGAGGCATCCCTGACGGAGCTGGCAGCTATGATGGAGCCGCCTATTTCCAAACCGGCCATGAATCATCGTCTGAAAAAGCTGATACAGCTTGCAACGGAGGCAACACCATGAGTTTTGTGCATTTGCATGTCCACTCGGAATACAGTCTTTTGGACGGCGCCTGCCGCATCGGCTCCATGATGGACCGGGTGAAGGAGCTGGGCCAGGACGCCATTGCCCTGACAGACCATGGGGTGATGTATGGCTGTATCGACTTTTATAAAAAGGCAAAAGAGGCAGGAATCAAGCCCATCATCGGCTGTGAGGTCTATGTAGCCCGGCGGGGGATGGAAGACAGAATCTACGGCGTAGATAACGAAGCTTACCACCTGGTGCTGCTGTGTAAGGACAGAACCGGCTATGAGAATCTCTGCTACCTGGTTTCCCAGGCGTATCTGAAAGGTTTTTACGGAAAGCCCAGAGTGGATTTGAAGCTGCTGCGGGAACGGCATGAGGGACTCATTGCTCTGTCTGCCTGCCTGGCGGGAGCCATTGCCGAGGACCTTCTTCAGGAGGACTATGATGCCGCCCGCTCCTATGCTTTGGAGCTGAAAGATATTTTCGGTGAAGATAACTTCTACCTGGAGCTCCAGGACCATGGAATCCCGGAGCAGCGTGCTGTGAATCAGGGAATCATGCGCCTTTCCCGGGAGCTGAATCTGCCCCTGGTGGTGACCAACGATGCCCACTACCTGCGCCGGGAGGATTCGGTCATTCAGGATGTGCTTCTTTGCATCCAGACGGGAAAAACCGTGGACGATCCCAAACGGATGAAATTCCAGACGGACGAGTTCTATTTAAAAAGCGAAGAGGAACTGCGGCAGCTGTTTCCCAACTGCCCGGAGGCTTTTGAGAATACAGAAAAAATCGCCCAGCGCTGCAACCTGGACTTTGAGTTTCACAAGTACCACCTGCCTTCCTTCCCGGTTCCGGAGGGGTATACCAACGAGGAATTCTTCCGGAAACTGTGTGAGGACGGCTTTGCCCAGCGGTATGAGAATCCCCCGGCGGAATACCGTGAGCGGCTGGAATATGAAATCGGCGTTATCAGCCGGATGGGGTATGTGAACTACTACCTGATTGTCTGGGATTTTATCCGCTATGCCAAGGAGGCGGGTATTCCTGTGGGGCCGGGACGTGGCTCCGGTGCCGCTTCCATTGTTGCCTACTGCCTGCACATTACGGAAGTGGACCCCATGCAGTACGGCCTGATTTTCGAGCGGTTTTTGAACCCGGAACGGGTGAGTATGCCGGACTTTGATACGGACTTCTGCCAAGAGCGCCGGGGCGAGGTCATCGCCTATGTCATGGAAAAATACGGTTCTGACCATGTGGCCCAGATTGCCACCTTCGGCACCATGGCAGCCCGGGGCGCTATCCGGGATGTGGGCAGAGCCCTGAACTTCTCCTATGGTGAGACGGATGTGGTGGCAAAGCAGGTTCCTGCCACCCCCCATATCACTCTGGAAAAAGCCCTGGAAACCTCCCCCAGGCTGAAGGAGATGTATAACCAGGATGAGCGGGTGAAAAAGCTCATTGATACGGCGATGACCCTGGAGGGAATGCCCAGAAACACCTCCACTCACGCCGCCGGCGTGGTGATTACCGCCGACCCAGTGTATACCTATGTGCCACTGGCGAAAAATGACGATACTGCTGTGACCCAGTACACCATGACTACCATTGAGGAGCTGGGCCTTCTGAAAATGGACTTCCTGGGCCTGCGGAACCTGACGGTGATTCAGGATGCCCAGGAGCAGATTCAGCAAATCCAGCCGGATTTTGACATTTCTAAAATTCCGGACAATGATCAGGAAACCTTTGATATGCTGGCGGAGGGAAAGACCCAGGGCGTATTCCAGTTGGAATCCGCTGGAATTACCGGCGTGTGCATCAATATGCACCCCAACTCCATCGAAGACCTGACGGCTATTGTGGCACTGTACCGCCCCGGTCCCATGGACTCCATTCCCACCTTCATTGCCAATAAGCTGGACCCCAAGAAAATCACCTACAAAACGCCTCTGCTGGAGCCGATTTTGCGGATTACTTATGGCTGTATCGTCTACCAGGAGCAGGTGATTGAGATTTTCCGGACTCTGGCCGGCTATACTATGGGACAGGCGGACAATATCCGCCGGGCCATCTCCAAAAAGAAACACGCTGTCATCCAGGCGGAGCGGCAGGTTTTTGTATACGGCGATGAGAAACAGGGGATACCCGGCTGCATTGCCAACGGAGTATCGGAGGAGGCTGCCCAATCCCTGTACGATGAAATCGTTGCCTTTGCCGACTATGCCTTCAATAAGGCCCATGCGGTGTGCTATGCGGTGGTATCCTACCAGACGGCGTACCTCAAATGCCACTACCCCCGGCAGTATATGGCAGCCCTTATGACTTCCGTGCTGGACTCTGCCGCCAAAATCTCCGGCTATATTGCCGAGTGCAAGGAAATGGGAATTGCCACCCTGCCTCCGGACGTGAACCACTCCTTTGACCACTTTACCGTGGAGGGGGATGCCATTCGCTTCGGCATGGGTGCCATCAAAAATGTGGGGCGGGGGTTAATCCGCACCATGGTTGCCAAGCGGGAAGAGGGGGGACCCTTCAAATCCCTGGAGGATTTTCTTCAGAGAATGGGAGAAGGGGAGCTGAACAAACGGGCCGTAGAGAACTTTATCAAATGCGGTTCCATGGACTGCTTTGGATACCACCGCAGCCAGCTGCTGGCGGTATATGATGTGATGATGGACAGCGTCGCCAGCTCCCGGCGGCGGAATCTGGACGGACAGATGGGAATGTTCTCCATGCTCCAGGAAACGGACGCCGCCGCTTCCATCCCTATCCCCCAGCTGGCGGAGATGAAAAAGGCGGATTTGATGCTGATGGAAAAGGAAACCACCGGCATCTACCTGTCCGGCCACCCCATGATTGATTACCGTCCCTATTTGAGAAACACCCATGTGGTGCCCATCGGCGTGCTGATGGAGGAGGACTGCCCCTATGAAGACGAGCAGATTGTGAGCATTGCGGGCATCGTCCAGACGGTGAAGCTGAAAACCACCCGAAATAACTCCATGATGGCCTATGTGACCATTGAGGATGATACTGGGGGTGTGGAGCTGCTGGTATTTTCCAAAGTGCTCAGCCAATATGGCGGCTACCTGCGGGAAAATCAGCCGGTGGTGATTGTGGGAAAACTCTCCATCCGGGACGAAAAAGAGCCTCAGATTATTGTGAATCGGGCAAGACCCATTTCCGATTATGTGGACGGGCTGGCAGAGGAAGAACCGGCACAAAAAACCGGCACCTTGTACCTGCGCCTGCCCACCCAGGAGGACAGCCGGTACCGGAAGGTACGGGCCATGGTCAATATGTTCCCGGGGACAGAAAAGGTTGTTGTGTACTTTGCAGATACCAAGCAGTGCCGGGGTGCCCAATGCAGCCTGGACAAGCGGCTGCTGAGTGAGCTTCAGAATGTGCTGGGGCAGGAGAATGTTGTTGTAAAATAGCTTTCCTTTTAGAGAGAATTGTGTTATAGTAACGGGAAGGGGTTTCTGTATGAAAAGCAGATGGCTCATACTTCTTGGCGTATTGGCGTGTCTGCTTCTTTCCGGCTGCGCCATGAAAACGGTGGACGAGATGTACTGCCTGCCAAGGCGCTCCGAGGCCTATCAGGAATTGCAGAGGGTTCTGGACGCCGAGCTTCAGAATATGGAATACTGTGCACCGCTTTCCGGGATGAACCAGCAGCCGGTTCAGGCTGCGGATGTGGACGGAGATGGGGTGTCGGAATTTCTGGTATTTGCAAAAGCGTCCGGAGAACGGCCCTTGCGGATTCTGGTGATTGAGCGGCAGGACCAGACCTTTACCCTCACGGATACCCTGCAATTCAGTGGCACAGCCTTTGACCAGGTGGAGTACATGGCCATGGATGACCGCAGCGGCGTGGAGCTGGTGGTGGGAATCCAACTGAGCAATCAGCTCCTGCGCTCCGTATCTGCTTACACCTTCACAGATGGCAAAGGAGAAAAGCTGCTGGATGTCAACTATACCAATTTTCTGGCGGTAGATTTGGACCGGGACAACCGGGGAGAGCTGTTTGTCCTCTATCCTGGCCAGACGGAGGAAAGCCCCGGCTTTGTTGCTTTGTATGAAGTGGAGAAGGGCGTGGTGGAGCGCTCTCTTGAGGTAAAGCTCTCTGCCCCGGTCAGCCGGCTTCAGCGGGTAATTACCGGAGAGCTTGCCAGCGGAGAAACAGCTGTGTTTGTTGCCAGTGCTTTGGAAGACACGGTGCTGGTTACGGATGTGTATGCCATGCGCGGCGGTGTCCTGACCAATATCAGTCTGTCCAACGAATCCGGCACCAGTGTCAGCACCATACGCAATCACTTTGTGTATGCCCAGGATATTGATGAGGATGGTCAGCTGGAGCTGCCTGCCCTGATTCCCATGAAAACCATGTCCGAGCGGAACACCCAAAGTGAGGATTTAATCCGCTGGTATTCTTTGACGATTACCGGTGAAGAGGTGGATAAGCTGTATACCTACCACAACTTTGTCAACGGCTGGTATCTGGTGCTGGACAGCACCTGGGCCCAGCAGGTGACGGTGACCCAGGACAGTACCAGTTACAGCTTTTATTTGTGGGACTTGGCCAAAGAAAATGCCATCCGGGTACTGGAAGTGGAGATGCTTTACACCCAGGATGAGATTTCTGATGCCATGGAAAACGGCAGTATTTTGCTCTACCAGGGAGAATCTTCTGCCTATGTGGGAACCTTGACTTCCGATGCAGCCCAGTTCGGTCTGACCCAGGAGTGGCTCCGGGGCAGCTTCCATCTGATTTATGATGTTCGTTTCCTGCCGGAGACATAGAAGGAGTATACTATGCGAAAAGTTCTGATAATGGAAGATGAAGAGAATATCCGCAGCTTTGTGGTAATCAACTTAAAGCGAGCAGGTTACCAGGCGGTGGAGGCAGCCACAGGCCAGGAGGCGCTGGACAAGCTCCGGGAAAATCCGGACATTGGTGTAGCCATTCTGGATATTATGCTGCCGGATATTGACGGCTTTGAGGTCTGCCGGCGGATTCGTGCCACCAACAAGCAGATGGGAATTATTATGCTCACTGCCCGTACTCAGGAGATGGACAAGGTAACCGGCCTCATGACCGGTGCGGATGACTATGTGACCAAGCCCTTTTCTCCGGCGGAGCTTACCGCCCGGATTGATGCACTGTTTCGCAGAATCGGCGGTGACAACTCCGGGGACGACGAGCTTTTGGTGCAGGGGCCCTTTGTGATGAATACCCGGAATCACACTCTGGAAAAGGCAGGCAGCCGAATCCGCCTGACCCAGGTGGAGTATTCCATCCTGAAGCTTTTCATGCAGAACCCGGGAAGAGCCCTGTCCCGTGAGGATATTCTCTCTGGTGTGTGGGGACGGGAATACGAGGGTGAACTGAAAATTGTGGATGTGAACATCCGCAGACTTCGCATCAAGATTGAGGACGATACCGCCAACCCCACCTATATCACCACGGTCTGGGGCTTTGGCTATAAATGGGGAATTTGACCCTGAAAGGGGGAGCCGATTGTGATTAAAGTGAAGGGCTTGCGCAGGCGTTGGCTCCTGAATGCAGTGGCCATGGTGAGTATTCTGGGGCTTATCTGCGTGATTTGTATTACCTTGGCGGTATCGGCGTACTACTATTCAGCCATGGAGTCGGATATGCGGTACCGTGCCAAGACCTCCACAGAGTTTTTCGGGGACTATCTGAACCAGGGATACTATGATTACTATAAATCCTGCGCCATCTATGCCCAGACATTTGACGAGAAGAATACCCTGGAGCTGCAGTTTATTGACGCCGAGGGGCAGCTGGTGGCTTCCTCCTATGGGCAGTTTCTGGGAGCTTCTCCCACTACAACGGACATATCCCAGGCCCTGGAAACGGGTAAGATTTCCAGCTTTGTGGGGAAGGATCCCAATACCGGGGAGGGTATCATGGCAGTATCCAGCCCCATGCGTTACAGCAACGGGCAGATTATCGGCGTTTTGCGCTATGTCACCGCAACCCGCCAGTTGGATCTGCAGATTTTAACCATTGGGTGCTTTGCCTTTGGCGCCCTGTTTGTGGTGATTCTGGCTATGGTAATTGGCAGCAATTACTATATGCATACCATTCTGGTGCCCCTGCGGGAAATCATTGAAAAGGCAAAGCGTATCACCAACGGCAGCTACGGCATCCAGATTCAAACCCGCTATGATGACGAGGTAGGGGAGCTGGCAGAGACCATCAATGAGATGTCCCTGAAAATCAGCGAAAATGAAAAGCTGCAAACGGATTTTATCTCCTCACTGTCCCACGAGCTGCGCACACCTCTCACAGCCATTACCGGCTGGAGCGAAACCCTCCTAAGCGGGGACGATTTGGATGAAAATACCCAGAGGGGCGTGAAAATCATCTACCGGGAAGCGGTGCGCATGACGGAGATGGTGGTGGAGCTTCTGGACTTCACCCGTATGCAGGACGGACGCATGACCCTCAACATGGAGTTGGCGGATATCCGCAGTGAGTTTGAGGATACGGTCTATATGTACGGCAGCCGACTGGCCCAGGACGGAATCACCCTGGAATATCTGGACAATGACCAGGATATCCCGGAGATTTCCTGTGACCCCAAGCGTCTGCGGCAGGTTTTCCTGAACATTTTGGACAACGCCGCAAAGCACGGGGGAGAGGGTAAGCGGATTCAGGCGGAAATTCTCTGGGAAGATGACGAAGTTGTGGTAAATATCCGGGACTTCGGCCCTGGCATTCCCGAGGATGAGCTGCCCCTTGTGACAAAAAAATTCTATAAAGGAAGCTCCAAAGCCCGCGGCTCCGGCATTGGTCTGGCAGTGTGCGACGAGATTGTGCAGCTTCATGGGGGAACATTGACCCTTTCCAATGCAGAGGGAGGGGGAACTCTGGTATCGGTCCGGATTCCCGCCAACCAGTAAGGACGGTTTTACATGACAGAAAATAACCAGGAAAAATTCAAGACCTCCATTGGCGGACAGGCGCTGATTGAGGGAATTATGATGCGGGGTCCGCAGAAGGATGCAGTGGTGGTTCGCACCAACGGCGAGCTGAACGTCTCCGTAACCCAGCGGAAGGTCCGTCCCAAAGGCTCTGTCCTGACCTGGCCCTTGATTCGGGGCGTGGTCAACTTCTTCGATGCCCAGGTGGTGGGCGTGAAAGCCCTGATGCACTCGGCGGATCTGGTGCCCGAGGAGGATGACTCCCAGGAGCAATCCCGCTTTGATAAATGGCTGGAAGAGAAGCTGGGAAATGAAAAATTCCAGAGTTTTATTGTCGGCTGCGCCGTGACTCTGGGCATTTGTATGTCTATCGGCCTTTTCTTCCTGATTCCCATGGTGATTGGGGGCTTTTTGACCCGCTGGATTGCCAGCAATCTGGTTTTAAATCTGGTGGAAGGCCTGATTCGGATATTGATTTTTGTGGGCTACATGGTGCTGGTGTCCCGGATGAAGGAAATGCGCCGGGTGTTCTCCTACCATGGTGCCGAACATAAAACCATCCGGTGCTATGAAGCGGGACTTCCTCTGACGGTGGAAAATGTACGCCGCCAGACCAGGCTTCACCCCCGGTGCGGCACCAGTTTTCTGCTGGTGATTATGGTCATTTCCATTCTTGTGTTCTCCATCGCCTCTTCGGCCCTGCTGAGCGTGGTTCCCCAGCTGGCTGCCATGCGGGGACAGTTCCTGTATAGCCTGATTATGGTGGTATTCAAGCTGCTGCTGCTTCCTCTGGTGGTGGCCCTTGGCTATGAGATAAACCGCTGGGCAGGAAGGCATGACAATGCGTTTACCCGGGTGCTGACGGCTCCCGGAATGTGGTTTCAGAATTTTACTACCAATGAGCCGGATGACAGCATGATTGAGGTTGGCATTGCGGCGCTGGAAGCTGTGCTTCCGGAAAAGGAGGGCGACGATCGTTGGTAAAAACCCTATCCCAGTTGTATTCGGAAGTGCGGAAGGCTCTGCTAACCCAGGAGGATCCCCAGACTGCCGGTATGTACGCCAGAAATCTTGTCTGCCATGTAACCGGCGTTTCCCCGGAGAAGATTCTCTCCCACAGTGAGCATTATGTGGGACAGGAGGAGTGTGAAACCCTTCACAAGGCGGTACAGCGGATTTTGCAGGGGGAGCCCCTGGCCTATGTGTTGGGGGAATGGGATTTTTATGGCATGACCCTCCATGTGGATTCCCATGTGTTGATTCCCCGGGATGATACCTGCGCCCTGGCCAATCTTGCCATCGGACAGGCCCTGTTTTTGGGCAGCAGTCCCAGAATCCTGGATTTGTGTACAGGCTCCGGCTGTATTGGCCTTGCCATTGCCCAGCGTGTTCCCGACGCCAAGGTAACTTTGGCCGACCTGTCACGGGACGCTTTGGCGGTGGCCAAGCGCAATATTGTTGCCCATAAGCTGACGGCCCATGTTTCCTGTGTGCAGGTGGATGCCCTGAAGCCTCCGGCCCCATTTCTGGGGAAATTTGATATGATTGTTTCCAACCCTCCCTATGTGACAACTAAGGAGATGGAAGAACTTCCCCACAGTGTGAAGGATTTTGAGCCTGCCATGGCGCTGCATGGTGGGGAAGATGGTTTGGATTTTTATCGGGCCATCACCAGGAATTTTTCGGCAGCCTTGAAACCCGGCGGCTACCTGTGCTTTGAGTTCGGCATGGGGCAGGGAGACGCGGTGTGTCGGCTCCTGGAAGAAAACGGATTTACCGTTTTGGAACGGGTAAAAGATTTTAATGAAAGAGAACGGGCGGTTATGGCCCGGTATACCAGGGAGGAAGAATAAAATGGCTACAAAAAAGACTGTCTATGAGGCACCTTCTCCGGCAGAGGATAAGAAGAAAGCACTCCAGACTGCGCTGTCTCAGATTGAGAAAAACTTTGGTAAGGGTACCGTTATGCGCCTGGGTGACCGGCCGGAAATGAACGTGGATGCCATCCCCACCGGCTCTTTGGCTCTGGATGCGGCTCTGGGCATTGGTGGCGTTCCCAAGGGGCGGATTATCGAGATTTACGGACCGGAATCTTCCGGTAAAACCACTCTGGCCCTGCACATCTTGGCAGAGGCCCAGAAGCGGGGCGGTGAGGTGGCTTTCGTGGATGCAGAGCACGCCCTGGACCCGGTTTATGCTGCCGCTTTGGGTGTGGATACGGACAATATGCTGGTGTCCCAGCCGGATACCGGCGAACAGGCTCTGGAAATCACCGACGCTCTGGTGCGCTCCGGCGCCGTGGATGCGGTGGTAGTGGACTCCGTTGCCGCCCTGGTGCCCAAGCAGGAAATCGAAGGGGAAATGGGCGACACCTTTGTGGGCCTTCAGGCCCGGCTCATGTCCCAGGCCCTCCGGAAACTGGCCGGCACCATTGCCAAGACCAACTGCGTGGTAATTTTTATTAACCAGCTGCGTATGAAAATCGGCGTGATGTACGGCAATCCCGAAACCACCACCGGTGGTAACGCCCTGAAGTTCTATGCTTCCGTCCGGCTGGATGTGCGCCGGGTGGAGTCCATCAAGGAAGGCGGCAATGTCATCGGCAACAAGACCCGGGTCAAGGTGGTAAAGAACAAGGTTGCCCCTCCTTTCCGGGAAGCCTATTTTGATATTCTCTACGGCGAGGGCATCAGCAAGTGGAGTGAACTGGTGGATTTGGCTGTGCAGCTGGAAATCATCCAGAAGAGCGGCAGCTGGTTCTCCATGGGTGACGAGCGGATTGGTCAGGGCAAGGACAGCGTCAAGAACTTCCTGATTGCCAACCCGGATCTTGCCCAGCAGGTGGAGAATCAGGTGCGGGAGAATATGTGGAAGCTGATGGGCGGCGTTCAGAGAAATCCCGCCAAGGCTGCGGAGCGTCCCATCGCCGTAACGGCAGATGAGTTTGATGATGAGGGTTGATTCCGTTGCCAACCAGCCGGATATGGCCGGCAGATACCGGGTCTGTTTTTCTGACGGAACGGTGCTGCGGCTGTACCGGCAGACGGTGCAGGATTATGGATTGTATCCGGGACTGGAGCTGGAGGAGGAGAATTTCCGAAAGCTTCAGCAGGATGCGGGACAGATGTCTGCAAAAATGCGGGCTGTGCGGATTGTGGCATCCTCCAGTATTTCCCAAAAGGGACTGGAGCGGCGCCTGGTGCAAAAAGGGGAGGACCCCCAGCAGGCAAAAAACGCAGTAAAGTGGATGTCGGATATGGACCTGCTGGACGATCGGAAAACAGCGGAGCAGATTGTCAGCAGCTGTATCCGGAAAGGTTATGGCCTCACCAGAGCCAAGCAGGCTTTGTATGAAAAGCAAATTCCCCGGGAGTACTGGCAGGAGGCCCTGGAAGACTACCCGGACCAGATGGAATATATTGTTTCCTTTTTAAGCGCCCGGCTGAAGGGCAATCCCGATGAGCGGGAGATTCGCCGGGCTACAGATGCCCTGATTCGCAGAGGCCACAGCTACGGTGCCATTCGCAAAGGGCTGGGGCAGCTGGCAATAGATGATGATTTCCAGGAGGAATAGTATGGCAAAAGTTGGATTTATCTCCCTGGGCTGTGCCAAAAATCAGGTGGACTGCGAGCGGATGATGTATCGGGTCCAGGAGGCAGGCTTTGAGGTGGAGCCGGATGTGGCCGGCTGTGACGTGGTGGTGATTAACACCTGCGGCTTTATCGACTCCGCCAAGGCGGAGGCAATCAACCATATTCTTCAAACCGCCCAGCTGAAAGAGCAGGGGCTGGTGGGAAAGATTCTGGTAACCGGCTGCCTGTCCCAGCGGTATCAGGAGGAAATCCTCCAGCAGATGCCGGAGGTGGACGGAATTCTGGGTACGGGAAGCTATGACCGGATTGTCCCTGCCATTGAGAAGCTTTTGGAAAATCAGGTGGTGGAGGATTTTGCCTCCATCGACGCTCCCGAGGTGGAGACCGGCAGAATCCTTACCACGCCGGAGCATTACGCCTATCTGAAAATTGCAGAGGGCTGCGACAACCGCTGTTCCTATTGTATCATTCCTTACCTGCGGGGCAAATTCCGCAGCCGCCAGATGGACGATATTCTGTACGAGGCCAGAATGCTGGCGGACAGCGGCGTAAAAGAGCTTTTGGTGGTGGCCCAGGATACCAGCCGGTATGGCACGGATTTGCCGGGACATAAGCGATTGCTGCCGGAGCTGCTGACCCGCCTGTGTGAGATTGAGGGGCTCCGCTGGATTCGGGTGCATTATACCTATCCCGATGAAATCGACGATGCCCTGATTGAAGTGATGGCCACCCAGGACAAGATTGTCAAGTACCTGGACATCCCCATCCAGCACTGTAACGATAAAATCCTGAAGCTGATGAACCGCCGCAGCACCGGAGAGGAATTGCGGGAGCTGTTTGCCAAGCTCCGCAGCCGAATTCCCGGCCTGGTGATTCGTACCAGCATCATTACCGGCCTTCCCGGAGAAGGGGAGGAGGAGTTCTCTGAGCTGTGCGAATTCTTGAAAGAGCAGCGCCTGGAGCGGGTAGGTGCCTTCCCCTTCTCCCCGGAGGAGGGAACCCCGGCCTACGATATGCCCCATGTGGATGAGGACGAGGCCCAGAAGCGGGCCCAGATGGTGGAGGAAATCCAATCCCGGATTATGGACGAGTGCAATGCGGCCCTTATTGGGAAAACCCTGGAGGTTCTGGTGGACGGCTTTGACCCCGAGCAGGAGCAGTTCTATGGGCGTACCTACGCCGATTCTCCTGAAATTGACGGCAGGGTCTGGATTGCTTCGGAAGAGGCCTTGGTGGAAGGCAGCTTCGTAAAGGTTTGTATTGATGCCCTGGTGGACGGAGATTTGTCCGGCTATATCGTGGAGGAAGAAGCATGACTTTAGCTAGCAAAATCACATTGGTGCGGGTTGCTTTCATTCCCGCAATCATGGCATGTATGTACGCAAGCGCTGGAGCTTCCGGCGTGTGGATGTGGGCCAGCCTGGCAATCTTTATCATAGCCAGTATTACCGACTTCGTGGACGGCTACATCGCCCGGAAGTACCACCAAGTCAGCGACTTCGGAAAGTTCCTGGACCCTCTGGCGGATAAGCTTCTGGTTATTGCGGTGATGGTCATGTTCTGCCAGTGGGATGTATTCCCCGCCTGGGCCCTGATGATTGTGCTGGCCCGGGAATTCGCCGTGACCGGCCTGCGTCTCATTGCTGTGGGTAAAGGCGTGGTGATTGCAGCCGGCTGGAGCGGAAAGGTGAAAACCGCCAGCACCATGGTGGGCTTGTGTGTGCTCATGGCATTCCCGGCAGAGCCCATCGTTGCCTGGATTGTGGTAGCGGTTGTGGTGATTACCACGGTTTATTCCGGCATTGAGTATTTTATTCAGAACTGGAAGTGCCTGTGGCAATAAGAATTGCCCATACCAATGGAAATCATTGGTATGGGCTTTTTCGTGGAAAAAATCTGGAAAATTCCATGGACTTGTGATATAATACCCTGGGCAAAACCCAAAGAATACGTACTTACGAGGTAATTATGAACGATAAGGAAATCGGAGAAATCCGCCGCCGTGTCCGCCGGGACCGGAGCAATATGACGGCCATTTACGGCTGCTATGTAAACGGACAGGGGGAGATTGTCTCCCAGTTTACCCAGAGTGTGGGCATGATGTCCGAAAACGAAGGGGAGAAGTACTTTGGCCTGATGAAGCGGGCTCTCTCCGGCACCCTGGGAAAAAATCTCATTGACGTGACCTTCACCACGGCCCAGGTGGCAGACAGTCCGGAGCATAAGCTTCTCATGGAGCTGCGGAACACCCGGCTCCAGAACGATGAAATCAGAGAGGCTTTTTACCAGAAGATTATCGAGAGCATCAGCTTCCCGGAAGGGTATGTGATTCTCCTTGGCTGCGACAGCTATGATGTGCCGTTCAAGGGCAAGGATGACAGCATCCAGCTGGACAACTCCAACGAAACTTACACCTATCTACTGTGCGCCATCTGCCCTGTAAAGCTGACCAAATCCACTCTGCGGTATATCCCCGAGGAAAAGAAGTTTCAGGATGGGGGTGCCAACAATGTGATGAATCCCCCGGAGTTGGGCTTCCTGTTCCCGGCCTTTGATAACCGGGCCACCAATATCTATAACGTTCTGTACTACACCAAGAGCAACAAGGAAAACCATCCAGAGCTTGCCCAGGCGCTGTTCAACACCCAGATTCCCATGCCTGCCGCCGAGCAGAAGAAGTCCTTCGAGGCACTGCTGAGCAACTCCCTGGAGCAGGAGTGCAGCATGGAGGTGGTGCAGACCGTCCACGAGCAGCTGCGCCAGTCCATGGATTTGCACAAGGAGAGCAAGGTGGAGGAGCCCCTGCTGATTTCCAAGGAGCAGGTGAAAGACGTCCTGCAAGCCTGCGGCGTCTCTCAGGAGCACATTGCCAAGTTCAGCGTGGATTTTGATGAAACCTTTGGCTTTGAGGCAGAGCTTCATCCCCGCAATATCATTGACAGCAAGCATTTTGCGGTCAACACCCCGGATGTTTCCATTAAGGTCAACCCGGAAAGAGCGGATTTACTGGAAACCAGAACCATCGGGGGCGTGAAGTACATTCTGGTTTGCGCCGATGAAAATGTGGAAGTCAACGGTGTAAATATTCAGTTCCAGGGCGAACCCCAGCCGGTTTGATGCAGTCTGGAATGACATAGAAAAAGAAGAGGTGGAATTATGTCCGGAAAAGAGCTGCTGCGTACCCTGAAATTTTTGCTTTTCTCCCTGTCTGCGGGAATTATTGAACTGTCATCATTCACGCTGTTGACAGAGCTTACCCACTGGAGCTACTGGCCCAGCTATCTTATTGCCCTGATTCTCTCCGTGGTCTGGAACTTTACCCTCAATCGCCGCTTTACCTTCCAGTCGGCAGGCAATGTTCCTGTTGCTATGGCCAAGGTGCTGGCTTTTTATAGTGTGTTTACGCCGGTTTCCACCATCCTGGGAAACTATCTGGCGGAAACGCACCTGTGGAACGAGTATCTGGTAACAGGCCT
>DVFK01000019.1 GCA_018713285.1 Candidatus Faecousia excrementigallinarum | reverse complement strand
AGCGGGAACTGAAAGACCGCGCCGCCGCTTTGCAGGAGGAACTGGACAAGTCGCAGGCCGCCACCGTCAACGCGGAAAAGTTTATGGGGATTGTCCGAAAGCACCTTGCCTTTGAGGAATTGACCCCCACCCTCTTGCGGGAAATGATTGAGAAAATCGTCGTGCATGAGTGCAGTTATGACGAGAACGGCACCCGCAGGCAGGACATTGAGATTTATTACAGCTTTGTCGGCAAGATTGACTTGCCAGAATAACCGCCCGACCTATCCGACACAATGCGCAAGTGCCGGATAGGAACGGCAAAATTTTTTACACTTCTATTACTTCTTTATCGCACATCAGTAAAAACTCACCGGTTATATTTCCAGGGGAGACATCGCTGTTATCCGAACTCCGGTGGAGTGAGAAATGTACTGGAAAGTCTGAAAACACACCCCATTTGCGGGATGGTAAAGGATGCCATCTTACAAGTGGGGTGTGTTTTTGCTGTTTTCTATTCTTCTTCGTCACTTTCCAATACCGCCTGAATCTGGGGGATGGTCAGCCCCTCCTCCCGCATTTGCCGGATTCTTTGAAGCTGCCGGATGCTCTCCTCCCGGTGATAGCGCCGCACCAGTTTCTCCCCCTCCTGATGAAAGGGAAGCATCCCTTCCTCTGTGTAGAATTTCAGGGTGCTGTACCGGGTGCCGGTGAGCCGAGCCAGCTCACCGATGGAGATGTATTCCGCCTCCGCAATGGTCTGCAAACTTCGCTGTCTTGACATAGGCTTTCCGGTTACCAGTATACGGGAACCAGATTCACCCCCTGAACCGGCAGCTTATATACCCGCCTTGCCCCGGGGAAGATGCGGTAGTAGGTGTTTTCCACCTTCAAAAGGGTCTCTGTGCCGGATTTTACCTCCTCCACTCGATGTCCCTGCTCCCGGAGAAAGGCCACGGTGGCTGCTCTGCGCTCTGCAACATCAGTCCCCAGCAGGGAAAAATCAATGAAGATGGCTTTCCGTCTTTCCAAAAAGGGAAATACCAGATTTACCCCTTCCAGATAGGGATTGCGGAAGAGGTTGTGCTTTTTCTGCAAAAACCGCAGGGCGAAAAGCTGCCAGGGGCTGTGACATTCCGTCTCCCACAAAAGGCGGCAGAATTCATCCCCGGCGGCAAGGCTCGTCATCCGCTCCTGAAGAGTCTGCTGCTCTTTGGCAGAGAAGCAGTCGTGGATGCAGCCGCTTTCCCGGAGAAGCCAAAGGAGGACGGCACATTCCCGGGTAACCTCTCCCGGCTCCAGAATCTCCGCCCGCAGTCCTTCCCGGATGCCCAGATAATCCTCCTCCCGGCAACGGTAGGCTTTCAGAGAAACCCCGGAGGTGTAATAGTTGATGTCGCACCCCAGAAGATCGGGGATTTCCTCCAGCAGTCCCGCATCCCGGAGGGAAGCGGCCACGCTGGCCTCCAGCTGAGCTGCTGCTTTCCGTTTGAGCTTTCTGGCGGCAGCCGCTGCCTTTTGCAGCTGTTTTTCCCATTCCGCCGGGGAACAGGCCAGGGCGTTTTTCTCTTCCAGAACCTGAGCTGCCTTCAGACAGCGCAGCGCCGCACCCTTTGCCACAGAGGAATAGCCCACCATCTGACCGTCCAGAGCCAGCACCGCATATTGCTGTGGTAAAGTTAGCTGTTTCATAAATTACACCTACTTTCCTGAATATTAAATAAATAAAAATATATTGTTACTTACTACTTATTACTTACGCCTTAACTATACACCAACTGTAGGAATTTGTCAAGGCATTTCCTCCATTCCCCATATTCCGAAAAAATGCCGGGTATCGCCAGAAAGCGGCGATACCCGGCAGAACCAGAAAGTATAAAAACATCACATGATGGGCTTTTTCCCTTCCCGGAGGAACAGAAGCAGGCACAGAGCAATCTGAACCAGGGAGGACAGGGGGGTGGCCAGGCCGATGTGGAACAAGGTGGCCCCTTCCAGCCGTTGGATAAGAAACACCGCCGGAATCCGCACAAAGAAGGCACCGATGACCCCCTGCACCATCACAAAGATGGTTTTTCCGAAGCCGTTGAAGTAACCCACGAAGCAGAAAAGCACGGCGGTGAGCAGGCAGTCGATGGCGTAGGCTTTCAGATAGTCGTGGGCACAGGCAATCACCTGGCTGTCCCCGGAGAAGAGGGAGGCTAAAAGATCCCCGGCGAAAAAGGCCAGAGAGCCCATCACCGCCCCTGCCAGCAATGCGGTTCGGATGCCGTAAAGGAGGGCCTTCCGGGAGGAAATCACCCAGGTGGTGCGCTCCTTTGGAGAAACCCAGGCCGGCATTTACCTGGTGGACACCCGGGGCTGGCTGGAAGATTCCGACTACGCCGACGGCCTCCACCCCACCAATGATGGACAGAGCAAGGCAGCCCAAAAGCTCCGCCAGGTGCTTTTCCCAATCCTGGGCCCCGGCATCCCCTGAATAAACACCCCCTCCCATGGGAGCAATCCCAAAGGAGGGGGTGTTGTTTTTTACCAGGCAAAGTAGTAGCCGCTGCCTACAGCTGGACGGACATCCAGCTCCTCCGCCTGAAGGGTTTGCAGATTCAGGCGCATCAGGGAGCAGTTCATCCCGTCTTTGTGGATGGTGGTAAAGTACAGGTAGTCCTCTGTTACCGCCTGAATCTGGATGGAGGGCATCTGGCTGTTTTCGTAAATCACCGTCTCCGTCTGGTCCTCTTTGTTGTAGAAGGTGATGGTGCCGTAGCCCTTGTAGTACTGCCCGTTGGGGGCGTAGGTCAGATAGGAGTCCCGGTGGCTGGCAAGGCGTGTGCCGCACTCCATATCCTTGTCCCCCCAGCACTCCCCGGATTCTCCGGTGGTCAGGTCATAGTACGCCTCTCCGTAATAGCCATAGTACAGCCGGTCATCCTGAATCAGGAAGGCGGTGCAGTTGGGCTTGCCGGAGCCCACGGGGGCGTCTGCAATCAGCTGCAGGTCGCTGCCATCCGGGTTGCACACATAGATGGCGGAGCTGATTTCGCTGGTGCCGGTGGTTTTGCAGGCGTAGTACAGCCGGTTCTTGTAGAAGCCGATGGCACAGATGTAGTCATAGGAGCCGGGCGCCATGGTAAATTCTGTAAGCCCCGGCAGAGCTTTGCCCAGG
The DNA here is from genome assembly GCA_018713285.1 of Candidatus Faecousia excrementigallinarum. Lineage (GTDB taxonomy): Bacteria > Bacillota > Clostridia > Oscillospirales > Oscillospiraceae > Faecousia > Faecousia excrementigallinarum. The sequence continues at coordinate 6,687 of DVFK01000019.1, read as the reverse complement.
GTGTAAACCGTCCCCTGGTACTGGGCAATGTTGGAGGAGAACACCGGCAGCACCACAAATTTCACATATTCCGGGGGGATTTTCTCCCGGTAAGCACCCACGGTGGTGCTGGCAAGGTTGTGCATGTCTCCGTAGAGCAGCAGGCTGGGGTCGTACTGGGAGGTCTCCTCCCACCGGGTCAGGAAGGTCTGGGCGTTCACCAGCTTCTGTCCCAGTTCCTCCATGGTCATGGTGTCCCCGGCCTTTTCCAGAATCTCCGAGGCAGAGGCCTCCGGGTTCTTGGCCAGATATTCGTTTTTCCAGGCACTGTAAAGGGAGTCATAGCTGTGGGTGGCGGTGTTCATCAGCAAAGAGCCCACCAGCCGCAGCCGGGCAATGGCCTCCGTGGAGTCATGGCTTTCCAGATTGATGGTGTCTGCCAGGACGGAGGCGTACTGGTTCCAGACCAGGGCGGAAAGGTCGCTGAGGCGCTTGGCTGCGGAGGCGTTGTCTCCTGCCTGCTCCGCCAGCTGTACGGCGGGAAGATTGGCTGCCACAAAGGTGTGAACCAGATTGTAAGCTTCCACAGCCTTCCCGAAGGGGGTTTTCCCCGCCAGAGCATCCCCCAGGGCTCCTGCAATGATTTTTCCGATTTCCTTTGCGGCGGTGAAGGGGTAGTTTTCATACTCCCCTGCAAGGGAGGCGGCGGTCCGGTTGATTACCTGGCAGAATTCCCCAAATTCCGGGGCTTCCACCTCCGAAAGATAGGAAAGCTGGGAAAGATACCCCTCCGTCCAGGTGTTGGAACGGCCGGCAATGGTGAAGGCCGTCACAACCTTGCCCATGGTATCCACGCCGGTGAAGAAGTCGGACACATCCGAGGGCAGCTCCACCTGGGACCAGGTGGACACGCTTTTGATCAGCTTTTCCGCCACCTTGGCACCGCTATCTCCCATCTGGCCAATGTCCGACGCCAGCTTTCCCAGGTCCCCCAGGAACTTCTCGCTGCTTATCTGGGCCTGCTGCTGCAAATCCCCCGTAATATTTTCGCAGGGGTTCGCCAGGGTGAGCAGGGACTCCTTGGTCTTGCCCTCCTCCCAGATTTCCGCCCCGGCAAAGGGAATCAGGTAGCCTAAGTTTACCTCGTCCGCAAAGGCCAGCAGGCCGTACTTGAAGGAGTTGCCCCAATGGTCCGCCACCGACTCTCCCAGAATCTCCGGGGTGGTGGGCAGGGACTGGAACATGGAGATATAGTCCGCCGCCACATTCCACGCCGTTTCCCTGGGGCGATAGAGATACACCCGGTCGTCGGCGCAAATCCATTGCACATTCATCAGGTACAGAATCTGCTCCAGAGGCACCACCGGCACCTCCTCCTGGGCAAAGACTGCCCGCTGGTTTACCAGCAGGGAGAAGCTCTCGCCTTGATACAGACCATAGGCCTTCCCGTCCTCCGGAGCCAGGGCAATCTGGATGTTGCCGGTGGCAGTGTCCACTGCCACCAGATAGCCATCCCGGTTCAGCACAAATTCCTCGTCCGATTCCCAGGATAGCTCCGCCCCTGTGAGGTTGGCCGCCGTCTCCGGGGAGACCAGAATGATTTCTTCGTCATACAAAACCGCAGGCACCTTCACCGTGCCCTGACCCTCCATGTATACCGTCAGCTCTCCCACCTCCGAAAGGTGGGATTCTGCCCCTTGGACAGCCAGGGGCGGCAGGGCCAGCACCACAGCCAAACACACAGCCATGATTTTCCAAAGCTTTTTCATGCCCCTACCTCCTCTGCCAGCTTATCCAGAATGGAGTAGTAGCCCCCCAGCAGGGCATCCGCCAGATCCCGGGTCATCCGTACCACCCACTTGCCATCCTGCTGCACCAGAAGCACCTCCACAGAAAAGTCCTTTCTGGGCACATCCTCCTTTTGCAGCGCTGCAAGCAAAGCTTCCCGGGCAGTCTCCTGGGAGTTGACGCTCTCAGGCAGGGACAGCAGCACCTGCTCCAGATCCACCGCCGTGATGACGGCGGAAATGGTGACGGTGTCCCCGTCCTTTTTGGACTCCTTTATGGAAAAAGCCAGCTTTTCCTCCATCCGCTGCTGCATCTGAGAGGCAGGCATAGAAAGCTCTCCGCCTTCCAGCACCGCCGCCAGAGCGGCCTCGTCCTGACTGGTGAAGGCGGCGAAGAAGCTTTCACAGGCCTCCTGCGCTTCCTGGGGTGCCTTGGCCTTGCAGCCTGTCAGCAGCACCGCCGCCACCAGGAGCACCAGCAGAATTTCCCAACGTTTTTTCATACCGATTCCTCCTTCTTTTGCCTCTTTTCCGGGAAAATCCCGGCCTCTTACCCTAATTTTACCCCTTTTCCCTTTTTTGTCAATGAGAAAAGCCAGCCCTTTTGGAAAAAGGGCCGGCTTTTGGTTATGCTTCCCCGCCGCACTGGGGATTGGTCAGAACGAACCGGCTGTCCATGTTTTTCTCCCCCCAGGCACACATGAGCTCCAGAATCTCACTTAGAGACTGGCCCTTGGGGGTGATGGTGTATTCCACCCGGGGGGGCACCTGGGGGTAGACCTGGCGGGTAAGGAGACCGTCCGCCTCCAGCTCCCGGAGCTGGTTGGTGAGGGTCCGCTGGGATACCTGGGGCAGCTGCCGCTGGATCTGGCTGAACCGCTGGGTTCCGTGGGTGATGAGATTCTCCAGAATCAGGGGCTTGCACTTACCCCCAATCATTTTCAGGGTCACTTCCATCTCGCAGGTTACTTCGATTTTCTCCATGGGTCCTCCTATAGTGAAAACTTTTTCACTATGTAAAAAGATTGTGCGTACTTGCCTCCGGGACACCGGGGGCATATAATCTGAGTATACTCCCTGAAAAAGGTTTTGTAAATAGGAGAGACAGCTTATGCACTACAGAGTATTGGGAAGAACCGGCCTCCGGGTCAGTGAAATCGGTCTGGGGGGCGAGTGGCTCAACGGCCTGACTGCGGAGGAAACCCGGGTCATTTTGGACACCGCCCTGGAAAACGGCATCAACTTCATGGATGTTTTCATGCCCCAGGCCCCTACCCGGGACCACATCGGTCAGGCTCTTTTCGGGCGGCGGGAGAAAATGATTCTCCAGGGCCACCTTTGCACCGTGTACGAGGACGGTCAGTACACCCGGACCCGGGACATCGAGAAAACCCGCCGGTCCTTTCAGGACCTGCTGGACCGGCTGCAAACCGACTACATGGACATCGGCATGATTCATTATGTGGACAGCCAGGAGGACTTTGACCTGGTGTTCGGCGGACCGGTGATGGCCTACGCCCGGGAATTGAAGGAGAAGGGAATCATCCGCCACATCGGCATGAGCTCCCACAATCCCCACATCGCCCTCCAGGCGGCCCAGAGCGGCCTGGTGGATGTGCTGATGTTCAGCATCAACCCGGCCTACGACATGGAGGCCGCCGACACGGATATTTATGATTTGATGGACTTCAAGGGCATGGAGAAAAGCGGCCTGGTGGTGGACGAGGCCCGGCAGACCCTCTACTCCCAGTGCGAAGCCCTGGGGGTGGCCATCACGGTGATGAAGCCCCTGGGAGCCGGGACCCTCCTGAAAGCGGAAAGCTCCCCCTTTGGGGTGGCCATGACCGTTCCCCAGTGTATCCAGTACTGCCTGGACCGGAACGGGGTCAAGTCCGTGCTGGTGGGCTGCCACACCCCCCAGGAGGTGCTGGAAGCGGTGCGCCACCAGACCTTGCCGGAGGCGGAGCGGAATTATTCCCATATTTTCTCCGCCGGAGCCCCCTTGTCCATGACGGGCAAGTGTATGTACTGCAACCACTGCCAGCCCTGTCCCGCCCACCTGGACATTGCCGCCATTACCAAGTTCCTGGACCTGGCCCGGCAGCAGGACCAGGTGCCGGAAACGGTGATGGAACACTATTGGTCCCTGGATGCCACGGCGGAGGACTGTCTGCAATGCGGCCGCTGTGAGCCCAACTGCCCCTTCGGCGTGCAGATTTGCGAAAACATGAAGAAGGCCCGGGAAGTATTCCGGCGTTGAAGAAAGGAAAGGAAAACATGAACCTGAGAAAACTGGGAAAAACCAACCGGATGGTCAGCGAAATCGGCCTGGGTACCTGGCAGCTGGGCACCCGTTGGGGCGACCCCTTCAATGAAGCCGAGGCCATGAAGATTCTGGAGGCCAGCTATGACAGCGGCATCAATCTCATTGACACGGCGGATATTTACAACGACGGCAACAGCGAAAAGGCCATCGGAAAGTTCCTGAAAACCCACCCTGACCACTTTTTCGTGGTGACCAAGTGCGGCCGGGGCCTGAACCCCCACACCGCCGAAGGCTACACCCCGGAGAACATGGAGACCTTCATTGACGGCAGCCTCCGGCGGCTGGGGGTGGAGCAGCTGGATTTGGTGCTGCTTCACTGTCCTCCCACCTCCGTCTACCACAAGGACAGCCTCTTTGCCGGGATGGACAAGCTGGTGGAGAAGGGCAAAATCGCCCACTATGGCGTAAGTATCGAGAAAGTCTCCGAGGGATTGGCAGCCATGGAATACCCCATCGCCGCCATGGAGGTGATTTTCAATATGTTCCGCCTGAAGCCTGCGGATGCTCTGTTCCCGGAGGCTCAGAAAAAGGACATCGGCATCCTGGCCCGGGTACCCCTGGCCAGCGGCCTGCTCACAGGAAAGTATACCAAGGACACGGTATTCGGCAAGGACGACCACCGAAGCTATAACCGCAACGGCGAGGCCTTCGACAAGGGCGAAACCTTCTCCGGCGTGGACTATGCTCTGGGCCTTCAGGCAGTGGAAGCCCTGAAAGCCCTCTTCGGCACCCAGGATCTGATTCCTTACGCCCTTCGCTGGATTCTCATGCACGAGGCCGTCTCCGCCGTCATCCCCGGGGCAAGCAAGCAGGCCCAGGTCCTCTCCAACGTCCGGGCCGCCCAGCTCCCGCCCCTCACCCGGGAGCAAATGGAAGGGGTTGCAGCCATCTACAACCAGTACCTCCGCCCCTCCATCCACGAAAACTGGTAAAAAGACTTTCCTTTTCCAAAATTCTGTTTGAAACAGACAGACCAAAGGCCGCAGCCAAAAGCTGCGGCCTTTGTTGTGGCTTCTTTGGAATTACTGCATTCCCTGCTCGTAAGCCTCGATCATCTTCTTAGAAATGTGACCCGTACGACCAACGAGTTTTTCGAAGTAGCGTTGGGTGCTTTCGCCGGTAAAAATCTTAATATCCAGGCGCATTACCCCCTCACTTTCCGGTGTTGCGAAGATTTTATCAATATATTCGTTGATAAATTCCGGGGTGATGGCACCGGTTGCCGCAGCTTGCTCCAATGCTTGCATGGTTGCTTTCAATGCATCGATCTGCTTGCGGAATTCCTCCTTGGAATACAGTTGTTGCTCCAGTTCCATGATCTGCGCTTCAGCGTCCGCAATCTCGTCGGCACACTGTTTGTTCATGGCAATGAAGTCCGCATCAGAAATTGCACCGGTTACATTGTATTCCAACAGCTTGGATTTCTTCTTCAGCGCCAATTCTCTGCGGCTTTTCTGCTGTGCAATTTGCTTGGGTATATCGTTACTGGCCTCCAATGCCTGGAATCGCTGCACATATTCTTCAATCAGTGCCTCGGTGAATACTTTTGTATCCCGGGCTACATCCAGAATCAGAGGTTTGATTTCTTCTTCGTAGATGGCAAAGGAGGGACAGGAATCTGCACCGTTTTTGATTTTGCCGGAGCATACCCAGCGGCTGTTTTTGTTACCCTGCTTATCTCTGGATTCTCGGCGGTAATAGGCGGCGCCACAGCAGGTGCAGTAGAGCTTTCCTGTGAGCAGGTTGGCATGATTACAAATACCCTGCCGGGATTTTACATCATCGCTGCGCCGCTTTAAGATGGCGTTTGCCTGATTCCATAGATCCTCGGAAACAATTGCGGGTACGATTTCTCCGGTTTCGTCCTTGAACATCACCCATTCCTCCGGGGGGAGGAATTTTTGCTTCTTGGTAAACATATCAATGACCTTCACCTTGTTGCCAACATAATAGCCTTTGTACTTGGGATTGGCGATCATGTTGGACATGGTCGTGTGGGCGATTTTTTTGCCGTTGTGATTGCGGTAGCCCTTCTCCCAGAAGATATTTTCAATTTGCTTCATGCTGTATTCGTCAGTGGAATACAGCTCAAACAGTTCCCGAACCAGGGCTGCTTCGGCCTCGTCAATGACCAATCTGCCGCCATCTTTCACATAGCCGAAGATCCGGCTGTTACCCAGCACCACCTTATCCTTGATGGCCTGCTGATGGCCAAATTTTACACGGCTGCTCAGCTTGCGAAGCTCGTCCTGGGCGATGGAGGACATGATGGAAAGGCGAAGCTCGGAATCTTCGTCCAGGGTGTTGATGTTATCATTCTGGAAGAAAACACCCACACCGCAATTCAGAAGCTGACGGGTATATTGAATGGAATCCAATGTGTTACGGGCAAAACGGGAAATCTCCTTGGTGATTACAAGGTCGAATTTATCCTCTGCGGCATCTTCAACCATTCGGTTGAAATTCTCACGCTTTTTTGTGGAGATACTGGACAGACCTTCATCGATATAACCGGGAACAAAAGTCCAGTTTTTGTTTCGCTTGATAAGATCCTCGTAGTATGTGATCTGATTACCGAGAGAGTTCAACTGCTCG
>DVFK01000018.1 GCA_018713285.1 Candidatus Faecousia excrementigallinarum | reverse complement strand
CCCCCTTGCCAAAGGGGGGTGGTTTGGCGAAGCCAAACCGGGGGGATTCCCCAGGCTGGCAGGTTTCCACATAGGTTTGTACTTTCAAGAAGTACCTCCTGTGAATCCCTCAGTCACGGCGAAGGCCACCGGGGGCTCCCCGGCCGTGCCAGCTCCCTTTAGCAAGGGAGCCCCGGCGTGCCGCCGGTGTCGATTTCGCACGATGGTTCTTTACGATTCGTTACTTCCCTGCCCCGCCCGGTATCGTTTCATTGTGCGATATCGGGCTTTTTCAATCTTCCAATCGACAGCGTGGGAACGAAGTGCCCCAAAAACACACAACCCAAAACGGGGGCAGAGGCTGAAACCCCGCACCCGAGCCAAAGCGAAGGGTCAATCTCCCGATGGTTCCTCCCGGGGGATTCTTAAGGGGGGAATAATTCGAGCGGGAGCGAGTTATTCCCCCCTTGAGCCGGACAACTTTCCTTCCTTTCTTGCCGGAGCAAGAAAGGAAGGCCCTGCTGGCAAGCACTTGCAGAAGGCTGCTTGGAGAATAGACCTAAAAGCTGTAACCGGGTGACGACAACCACCAGCAAGTACCATCCCATCAGCAAAACATATCTGCGACCCCCGCCTGCTCCCTCAGTCACCTGCGGTGACAGCTCCCTCCCGGAGGGAGCTATGGGGCTTGTGCCTTGCCACATTGGTTTGTACTTTGGGAAAGTGCCTGCTGTGGAAGCCCTCAGTCACGGCGAAGGCCGCCGGGGGCTCCCCGGCCGTGCCAGCTCCCACAGGCCGGGAGCCTTTTTGCGCCCGGTATCGTTGCTGCGGTGCGGAGGATTTCTCTGGCAGACAAACACACACCCCATCTGTTATGCATGACAGATGGGGTGCTTTTCATGGGGTGAGAAAGGGACGGTACAGCTTTTCCAGGAGCTTTCGTCCCGGCTGGAACAGGAGCAGGGCGATGACGAAGTTTCCTGCTCCGTGCATCAGGTCAAAGGGAATCCCCGATAGCCACCAGGTGAGGGCAAAGGCGGGGCCGCCGGTGAACAGGTACACCGGAGCGCACAGCGCCCCAAACAGCAGGCCGAAGCCGCCGCTCACCACCGCCCACAAAAGGGGACTGTCCTGCTTTCGAAGAAGCAGGGCAATGAGGGCCAGTACCGTCCAGACATACAGGTAGTTGATGCTCCAAAGATGGAAGCCGAACACCAGATACTCCATCACCACATACACATAGATGGGGTAAAGGCATTTGAGACCGAAGGTGACAGCGAAGAGCATGACCATGAGGCTCACCGGCTCGATGTTGGGCAGGGGGCTGAGGGCCAGCTTTGCGGCAAAGGTCAGAGCCCCTAAGATACCGAACAGAGCCACCTGTTTGGGGGTGAGGCGGCGCTTATCCAAGGGTATACACCAGCTTATAGGCGGCACCGTCGGTGATGGGGGTCAGGTCAATGCTGGCGGTGGCGTACTCCTCTCCCACATAGAAGGCCCAGTAGGCACCGTTATCCTCCCAGCTGGCGGTCTCTCCATCCACGGAGTCCATGTACAGGCCGAATTCCCCGGGGGTGCCGGTGACCAGGCCCTCCGCCTGGAGAACGGCTCCCAGATATTCCTGGTCAGAGGTGTAGGTGAATTCCTTTTCGGTGCCGTCGCTGTGGACCACAGTGACGGTGAAGGTCTTGCCTCCCGCCTGAGTCTTGGGACGGGTAAAGTAGTAGGCGGCTGCCAGCACGCCGGCTACCAGCACCAGAGCAATCATCGCCAGAAGTATTTTCTTGTTTTTCATGGGTTCTACCTCCTGAACCCCCAAGGGCGGGGGGAATTGTTTCTATTTTAGAAATACCAGCCCGGTTTGTCAAGGGAATGGGGGGATTTTGTAAAATGGAAAGAAAGGCTTGACAGGGGAGGCTGGGTTGTGCTATGCTGGCAAAAACAAAAAGGAGGCTTTTTGGATGGTTCTGGAAATGAAAGACATCAACAAATCCTTTGGAGCCAAGCAGGTTCTCAAAGGGGTTTCCTTCCGGGCGGAGGGAGGCAGTGCCTTCGGCCTTCTGGGTCGGAACGGTGCCGGCAAAACCACCTCTATCCGGATTCTTATGGATGTGTTTCCTGCCGACTCCGGTCAGGTGCTGCTGGATGGAAAACCGGTGGACTACGGCAAAATCGGGTTGGGGTATCTTCCCGAGGAGCGGGGTCTTTACCCCAAAAAGCTCATCGGGGAGCAGCTTGTGTACCTGGCCAGGCTCAAGGGTATGGGCAAAAAGGCGGCAGAGCAGGCGGTGGATTTCTGGCTGAAGCGGCTGGGGATGGAGGAGCACAAGAACAAGCGGCTGGACACATTGTCCAAGGGCAACCAGCAGAAGATTCAGCTCATCACGGCCCTGGCTCACGACCCGGAAATCATCGTTCTGGATGAGCCTTTCTCCGGCCTGGACCCGGTGAATGCCCAGCTTCTGAAGGATGTGGTGAAGGAGCAGATTGGAAAGGGGAAGATCGTCCTCTTTTCCAGCCACCAGATGAACTATATTGAGGAGTTCTGCGACAGCATCGCCATTTTGCACCAGGGGGAAGTGGTGCTCTCCGGGAATCTGCGGGACATCAAGCGCAGCTTCCCCAGAGACCGGCTGGTGGTGCGCACCCAGTCCCCGGAGAAGATTCAGGCGGCCTTCCCCTGCACCCAGGGGGAAAAGGGAGAGCTGATTCTCCTGCTGAAGGCCCCGGAGGAAAAGCAGGCGGTGATGCAGCGGCTCACCCGGGACTTTGACATCGACGGGGTAGAGGTCTTTGAGCCCTCCCTCAACGATATTTTCGTGGCATACACAAAGGAGGGTCAGGCATGAGACAGTTCGGTATGATTTTCTCCCATGAGCTGAGAACCTACCTGAAAAACAAGGTGTTCGTGGGCATTACCCTGGTTCTGGTGCTGGTCATGGCGGTGGTCATGTTCTTCCCCAGAATTTCCGGGCTGTTTGAATCCCAGTCCACGCCGGAGCCGGGGATCTCCCAGGGGGGAGAGGCTGAGGACTTGCCGGTGATGTACTTAGGCGGCGTGGGAGGCAATGAGGCGGTGGAGATTTTCACCGCAGGCTTCCCCGGCTACCGGGTAGAGCCGGTGGAGGGGGATGGAGAGTCCATTGCCCAGCTGGTGCAGGAAGGGGAAGGGGAGTGCGGCTTCTACCTGCCTTCGGAGACGGAGTATGTCTACTACGCCCAGGATGTGTCCTTCCATGACACCAACGCCCAGACCGCTGAGGCCCTCCTCAGGCAGGTTTATCAGCTGAAGCGGATGGTGGAAGGGGGCATGACCCCGGAAACCGCCCTGAAGGCTTTGCAGGTGCAGGTTTCCGGTGAGGTGGTGAGCCTGGGCTCTGACCAGACCCGGACCTTCTGGTATACCTATGTGATGATTTTCGCTTTGTATATGGCCATTCTTCTTTATGGGCAGATGGTTGCCACCAATGTGGCTACGGAGAAAAGCTCCCGGGCCATGGAGGTGCTCATCACCAGCGCCAAGCCTACCAGCATGATGTTCGGAAAGGTTCTGGCCTCCTGCGTGGCAGGGCTTCTGCAGCTGGTGGTGATTTTCGGTGCTGCCCTGGTGTTCTATAACCTGAACAGCAGCTACTGGGGGGATTCTCCCATGATTGCCATGCTCTTTGACATTCCGGTGTCTTTGCTTCTTTACATGGTGGTGTTCTTCGTCCTGGGGTTCCTGATCTATGCCTTCCTGTTCGGCGCCGTGGGCTCCACCGCCAACAAGCTGGAGGACATCAACACCTCCGTCATGCCTATCTCCATGCTGTTTGTGATTGCCTTTGTGGTGGTTATGAGCTCCATGGCCTCCGGGAATGTGGATACCCTGATTATGCAGGTGCTGTCCTACGTGCCCTTTACCTCTCCCATGGCCATGTTTACCCGGATTGCCATGAGCACCGTCCCCTGGTATCAGATCGTGCTGTCCGTTGTCATTCTGGCTGCCTCCGTGGTGGGAGTGGGCATCCTCTCCGCCAAGATCTACCGGGTGGGCGTGCTGATGTACGGCAAGCCGCCGAAGATTACCGATTTGCTGAAATCCCTGAAAAATGCCTGACCCATAAAAAACCGCTCTCCGACATTTCGGAGAGCGGATTTTTTTAGTTGGCAGGCTGCAAAGAGAAGGTGTACCAGGCGGAGGGGTCGCTGTAATTCTCGTTGGGGACCCACACCATGGTCTTGTCTGTCAGGTTGTAGATGGCGCTGTGGACGGTGCAGCCGTTTTTGTCGTCGTTGTCCCAGGTTCTCCGGCCCACCGCAGCCAGGACATCCATGGCGGCGTTCTCGTCGGCTACTACGCCGTTGGTTTGGGAGAGAATCTCATAAATCTTCTCGTACCGGTCATAGCCCTTCTTCTCCTCCGGGGCGCAGCCCTCGTAGTAGCCGGGGGTGAGGACAAAGTTGGTAATCACCTGGTAGTCCGTGGAGCCTTCCAGCTCCCCTACATGGGCATCGTAGTCGTTGTAAATCACTTTCAGCTCCCGGGCAGCGCCGTCGTTGTCCGTGGCATCGGTGCCGGTCACCCACTCCAAGATGGCGCTTTTGCCGGTGGCGTCGGCTACCATGTAGTGATAGGAAGTGGTGGCGGAGTCGTGGAGGTCATAACTCTGGGCGATTTCCACCGCTTCCTCCACAGAATCCGCATAGTCCAGAATCAGCCGCAGCAAGGTGGTGGAGGTGAAGTCCGGTTTATCGGTGTCCTGACTGGTGGCCACGGTTTCCGCCCCGCCCTGGTAGGTCATGAAAATGCCGCAGCTGACGCCGGCGTCGTTGATGCCGTCCAGGGGGGCATAGGGAGCCGCCAGGCAGGTAACGTAATCCATAAGACCACCCAGATCGCTGTCCACATCGATGCCCAGAAATTGCAGGTCAACGGTGGAAATGCTGGCGTGGCGGCCCTCATTCTTCTCCGTAAACACCAGGCAGGTGTTGGTCTTGGAGAAATCGTAGTTTCTGCCGAAGAGTACATCCCCCTCCGGGGTCTGGGCGGTGAAGGCGGAGCAGCCAATCTCCGGGCTTTCCATCCCCAGGTCAATGAGACCCTTGGTGATGTTGCCGGTGATGAAGGAAATCAGCTCGGCGTCACTGGATACGCCCCCCTGGGCCACAAATTCGTCCAGGTAAAAGCCGCCGTGCACCTGCATGGTATACACGGAGCCGTCCAGGTGGTCATCGTTCCGGGTGCGGAGCTGGGTGATGGAAAAGGCAGTGGCCAGCTCATTGTGCCAGACTGCGTAAATGGCAATGCCCAGCACCAGCACCAGAGCCAGGAGGGTAATGCCGATTCCCAGCAGGATTTTGCCCCACCGGGGCATGGTTTTGGTTTTCATAGAAACACTCCTTATCTTAAAAACAGCCGAACCAGCTTCCAGTTCAGTCCTTTTTTGTATGGCTGGTACCGCATAGGCAGATCCAGCCAGGTTTTCTTATCCACAATGGCCTTTTGATGGGAGAAGGCGGCAAAGCCAGCCTTGCCGTGATAGCTGCCCATGCCGCTTTCTCCCACGCCCCCAAAGGGCAGGTGGCTGGTAGCCAGATGGATGATGGTATCGTTGATACAGCCCCCGCCGAAGTCCAGGCGGGCGGAAACCTCCCGGATGCGCTGTTTGTTCTGGGAGAACAGATACAGGGCCAGGGGCTTTGGGCGGTTTGCCAGAAGCCCGTAGATTTCATCGAAGTTCCGGTAGGTAAGGATAGGCAGGATGGGGCCAAAAATCTCCTGCCCCATTACCGGGTCCTCCCGGGTGACATGGGTCATCACCGTGGGGGCAATTTGTTGGGTTTTTGCCCGGCTGTTGCCGCCTATGACGGTCTTTTTGGGGTCCAGAAGTCCTAAAAGCCGGGTAAAGTGCTTTTCGTTGATGATTTTCCCGTAGTTGGGGTTATCCAGGGGATTTTCCCCGAATTGCTTGGTAATCTCCTGTTTCAGGGCCTCCGCCAGCCGGGGCAGCACCTTTTCGTCACAGAGAATGTAATCCGGGGCCACGCAGGTCTGGCCGCAGTTGAGGAATTTTCCGAACACGATTCGCCGGGCGGTGAGGGGAATGTTGGCGGTATCGTCCACAATACAGGGACTTTTTCCTCCCAATTCCAGCACCACCGGGGTCAGGTGCTCTGCCGCCTTCCGCAGCACCTCCTTGCCTACGGACTGGCTGCCGGTGAAGAAGATGAAGTCAAACTTCTCCTGAAGCAGGGCTGCGTTTTCTGCCCGGCCGCCGGTAATCACCGTCACCAGCTCCGGAGGGAAGCAGGCGGCAATCAGTTCCCCAATCACCTTTGCGGTGTGGGGGGCGTAGGCGCTGGGCTTTACCATGGCGGTGTTTCCTGCAGCGATGGCTGCCGACAGAGGCTCCAGGGTGAGAAGGAAGGGATAATTCCAGGGACTCATAATCAGGGTGGTGCCGTAGGGGGCGGGTTTCCGGTAGCTCCGGGCGGCAAACTGGGCAAGGGGCGTCCAGACGGTTTTCTCCCGGGAAAGCCTTCTCGTGTGGCGGAGGAAATAGGAGATTTCCGAAAGGGTCAGTCCCACCTCGCACATATAGCTTTCATAATCGCTTTTCCCCAAGTCCTGGGCAAGGGCCTGGCAGATAGCCTCCTCCCGGCTTTGAATCTCCTGGTAGAGCCGCCGGAGCATTTTCAGCCGGAAGTCAATGGGTAAGGTATTTCCAGCCTGGAAATAGGCTTTTTGCTTTTGTAATTGTTCCGAAATATTCATGCTTTCCTCCTGCTTGATACCTGGCGGTAAAAGATTTCCAGCTCCCGGGCGTTCATGAGCTTTGGCACCGGGTAGAGGGGATTTGCTTCCCGGGCGGCGTGCTTTGCCATCTGGGGAATGTGCTGGGGCTCAATGCCCGGCAGGGTCTCCGGGATGCCCAGCTGCCGGTTCAGGTTTTCCACCGCCCCAATAAAGGCAGCCGCCCCTTCCTGGTGGCTTTGGGTTTCTTCTGCCACCCCGGCGGATATTCCCAGGCGGTGGAGATTTTTGGCGGCGGAAGCGCCGTAGCTGTGGAGCACTATGGGCAGCAGCACCGCATTGGCAAGGCCGTGGGGGGTGTTGTACTGACCGCCCAGGGAGTGAGCCACGGCGTGGACATACCCCACATAGGACCGGGAGAAGGCAACGCCTGCCATGTAGGCGGCTTTCAGCATGGCTTCCCGGGCGTCGGCGTTTTCCGGCAGGGCGTAGGCGGTCTGGATGTTCTCAAAAATCAGCTTTACGGACTGGATTGCCAGAGACCGGGTTCGTTTTGTGGTGGAGCCGCCGATGTAAGCCTCCACGCTGTGGGTCAGGGCGTCCATGCCGGTGGTGGCGGTGAGGTGGGGCGGCAGGGAATAGGTCATTTTGGGGTCCAGCACAGCCACCCGGGGAATGAGGGTAAAGTCATTCATGGTGTATTTGTGCTTTGCCTTCCGGTCGGTGATGACGGCGGTGAGGGTAGCCTCGGAGCCTGTACCGGCGGTGGTGGGAATGGCAATGAGCAGGGGAATCCGCCGCAGGACTTTCAGAAGTCCTTTCATCTGGGAAAGGGACTTTCTGGGGTAGGCGATGCAGGCACCCACCCCCTTGGCGCAGTCCATGGAGGAGCCGCCCCCGAAGGCGATGAGAGCCTGGCAGCCCTTTTCTATGTAGAGGGCCTTGGCCTCCCCCACATTGTCCGTGGTGGGGTTGGGGCAAGTTTGGTCGTAGACGGCGCAATGAATCCCCGCCTTTTCCAGAAGGGCCATGAGAGGTCCGGGAATCCCCTGGCGGAACACCCCCGGGTCCGTCACCAGCAGCACCGAGGTGATGTGCTGCCGTTGGAGCAGGGGAATCACGTCCTCTACCTTATGGAGAATCTCCGGCTCCCGGTAGGGTAGAAATGGAATTGCCAGCCGGAAGGCAAGTTGCACTCCCCGGCAGAGTATTTTCATGGGCAGCAGCATAGCACCGCTCCTTCCAAATAATGTTGACAGGTAAACCAAGTGGGATTATACTCACCGATTGTTGATTTGTCAACAAAAATCTTTGCGGGCGGGCAGTGCCCGCAGACAATTTCGCACGCCGGGGTGCCCCCGGTGTCAATTTCGCACGGTAGCTTTCTACGATTCGTTACTTCCCTGACCCGCCCGGTATCGGCGGCCAGTGGCCGCTGACGATTTCGCACGGTGGTTTTCTACTACTCGCTACTTCCCTGACCCGCCCGGTATCGTTCTATTGTGCGATACTGGTTTTTTTCCATCTTCCAATCGACAGCGTGGGAAGAAAGCAGTCCCAAACCCCCACAAACCTGAACGGGTGCAGAGGCTGAAACCCACCACCCGAGCCAAAGCGAAGGGCCAATCTCCCGATGGTTAGGGGGGATTCTTAAGACTAACTATTAAAAGTCAAGTCCTGAAATGAGGAAATTGCAAATCAGTCTCCCCTGTGAAAACGGCATGACAATTAGAGCGTCGAGGACGGCGCTCTGGCAGAGATATGAGGTTGGAGTCGTCAAGC
>DVFK01000017.1 GCA_018713285.1 Candidatus Faecousia excrementigallinarum | reverse complement strand
TGCCAAGAAATTGGTGAGAATCCTTTATTCCCTTTTGAAAAAGAATACACCTTATTCACTTTTTTATCCGCAAATTTCTGCTTGACTTGTTATAGTTGGTCTCAGTCAAAAATCAAAGATTTTTGCCAGCTTCCTTTGGCAAGGGAGCCTTTTTTGCCCGGTATCGGAGCAAAGTCCCGCCTTGCCAAGGGAGCCTTTGGGTGCGGTATCGATACCGGGGGGATTTTAGGGAAGAGGGAATAGGCAGGGGGAAAGAAAAATCTGGGAAATGGACAAAAATTCTATGGAAATTTTGTAAAAAACTCTGAAATTCTCCTTGACAAAAGGGGAAAAGGGTGGTATGATACTTGAGCGCGCGTAGGGATATTGCGCACGCACTGCGATGATGCAGGAGATTGCGGCGAAAGCCGGTAACTTCTGCGGAGTATGTCCGGTCATCGGGCGGCTGAACTGTCCTGTTTACGCTGGCGTATATCGCCGGGACGGGAAAAGGTCGGCCTTGCGTCGGCCATTTTTCTTGGCCTGGAATGATACGCACGGCGGCGTGAACAAATGGTTCGACCGTACCCAGGCACCACGAAACTGAGTACGATTTTCAAGGAGGAAACACAACAATGGCAAACCAGGAAATGATCCGTATCCGGCTGAAGGCTTATGATCATCAGCTCATCGACTCCAGCGCGGCTAAGATCGTAGAGACCGCCAAGCGCAACGGCGCCGCTGTCTCCGGCCCCATCCCTCTGCCCACCAAGAAGGAAGTAGTTACCATCCTTCGGGCTGTTCACAAGTACAAGGACAGCCGTGAGCAGTTCGAGCGCAGAACCCACAAGAGATTGATCGATATCCTCAACCCCAACCAGAAGACCGTTGAGGCTCTCATGAGCCTGGATCTTCCCGCTGGCGTTGAGATAGAGATAAAGCTGTAATCCCTATACATTCTAATATAGGAATTACCGCTGCCCGCACTGTCTGGCATCGGGCGGACGGGTCATGTTGGCAGAAAGACCCAATGCTTTCGTCAACCAATAACCTACGAAAAGGAGAAAACCAACAATGCAAAAAGCTATCATCGGCAAGAAAGTGGGCATGACCCAGATCTTCGATGAGAACGGCAAGGTAATCCCGGTAACCGTCGTGGAAGCCGGTCCCTGCGTCGTGACCCAGAAGAAGACTGTGGAAACCGACGGCTATGAGGCCGTTCAGCTGGGCTTTGAGGACATCAAGGAGTCCAAGCTCAGCAAGCCCGAGGCAGGCCACCTGAAGAAGGCTGGCGTAGCTGCCAAGAAGCACCTGAAGGAGTTCAAGCTGGAAGGTGCTGCCGGCATGAATGTCGGCGACGAAGTGAAGGCTGACACCTTCGCTGCCGGAGACATGATCGACGTCACTGGCATCACCAAGGGCCATGGCTACCAGGGTGTTATCAAGCGCCACGGCGCGCACCGGATCGACATGACCCACGGCGGCGGCCCTGTCCACCGTCACGCAGGCTCCATGGGCGCTTCCTCTCATCAGTCCCGTATCTTCCCCGGCAAGATCGGCGCCGGTCAGATGGGCAATGAGCAGGTGACCATCGAGAACCTGGAAGTTGTCAAGGTTGATGCAGAGCTGAACATGATCGTTATCAAGGGCGCCATCCCCGGCCCCAAGGGCGGTCTGGTCTACATCCGCAACACCGTGAAGAACAACAAGATCAAGCAGGCTGATACCGGTATCAGCAAGAACCCGCAGAAGGCTTCCGGCAGAAATCCCCAGAAGGCTTCTGCAAGAGGCTAAGGAAAGGAGATCTTAAATCATGCTTACTAAGGTTTACAATATGTCCGGCGAGCAGGTTGGCGAGATCGAACTGTCCGAAGCTGTTTTCGGCATTACTCCCAACGAGTCTGTTGTCCATGATGTGGTCAAGAACCACCTGGCCAACAAGCGTCAGGGCACGCAGTCCGCTCTGACCCGCGCTGAGGTTTCCGGCGGCGGCAGAAAGCCCTGGAGACAGAAGGGCACCGGCCGGGCCCGTCAGGGCAGCACCCGTGCTCCTCAGTGGACCCACGGCGGTATCGTGTTCGCTCCCAAGCCCCGGGATTACAGCTACACCCTGAACAAGAAGGTTCGCCGGCTGGCCCTCAAGTCCGCTCTGAGCGACAAGGCTGCCCAGCAGAACATCGTGGTCATCGACGCCATCCAGGTGGACGCTCCCAAGACCCGTGAATTCGCTGCTTTCCTGAAGGCTGTGAATGTGACCGGCAAGGCTCTGGTTGTGACTGCTGAGGCTGACACCAATGTGGTGAAGTCCGGCCGCAACATCCCCGGCTGCCAGGTTACCTTCGCTAACCTGATCAATGTTTACGACATCGTAAACGCCAAGCAGCTGGTTCTTGACAAGGCTGCTCTGGCTAAGATCGAGGAGGTATTCGCATAATGAACGCTTACGATATCATCATTCGTCCTGTTATCACCGAGCAGTCCATGGCAGATGTGGCCGACAAGAAGTACGTCTTCCAGGTGGCCATCGATGCCGACAAGACCCAGATCAAGGCTGCTGTGGAGGAGATCTTCGGCGTTAAGGTCGCCAAGGTCAACACCGTCCGTATGCAGGGTAAGGTAAAGCGCACCGGTGCATATCCTGCCGGCCGCCGGGCTGCCTACAAGAAGGCAGTGGTTACCCTGACCGCTGACTCCAAGACCATCGAGTTCTTCGAGGGTATGGTCTAAACCAATCTCAATAAAGGAGAGAAACGCAAATGGCTATCAAAACTTTTAAGCCTTACACCCCTTCCCGGCGTAACATGACTGTTTCCGGCTTCGAAGGCGTGGACAAGAAGGCAAAACCTGAGCGTAGCCTGGTTGAGAGCCTCAAGAAGAACGCAGGTCGCAACAGCTACGGTCACATCACCGTCCGCCATCGCGGCGGCGGCAACAAGCGGAAGTACCGCATCATTGATTTCAAGCGTCAGAAGCTGGATATGCCTGCTACTGTGGAGCGTCTGGAGTACGATCCCAACCGCAGCGCTTTCATCGCTCTGATCCGTTACGAGGACAACACCCTGAGCTACATCCTGGCTCCCTACGGCCTGAAGGCCGGCGACAAGGTGGTTTCCTCCCCGGCTGCCGACATCAAGCCCGGCAACTGCCTGCCCATCGCCAACATCCCTGTTGGTACTGTGATCCACAACGTGGAGCTGCAGCCCGGCTGCGGCGCCCAGCTGGTCCGTTCCGCCGGTGCTGCTGCCCAGCTCATGGCTAAGGAAGGGGACCTGGCTCAGGTTCGTCTGCCCTCCGGCGAAGTTCGGTATGTGCGCACCAACTGCACTGCCTGCATCGGCCAGGTTGGCAACCTGGATCACGAGAACATCCACATCGGCAAGGCCGGCCGTACCCGTCACATGGGTATCCGTCCCACCGTTCGTGGTTCCGTTATGAACCCCAATGACCACCCCCACGGTGGTGGTGAGGGCCGCGCTCCTGTTGGCCGTCCCGGCCCTGTGACTCCTTGGGGCAAGCCCGCTCTGGGTTACAAGACCCGTAAGACGAAGAACCCCACCAATAAGTTCATCGTCAAGCGCAGAAACAGCAAGTAAGGAGGAAATGAAATGAGCAGAAGTATCAAAAAGGGCCCTTTCGTAGCTCCTGAGCTGTATAAGCGCGTTGAGGAGCTGAACAAGGCAGGCGAGAAGAAGGTCCTGAAGACCTGGTCCAGAGCTTCCACCATCTTCCCCTCCTTTGTCGGTCATACCATCGCTGTCCACGACGGCCGGAAGCATGTGCCTGTTTATATCACTGAGGATATGGTAGGCCACAAGCTGGGTGAGTTCGTTCCCACCCGCACCTTCCGGGGCCACTCCGGCAGCAAGACCGCCAATTCCAAGTAAGGAGGTACTGAAATGGAAGCATTTGCACATGTAAAGTACGTCCGGATGTCTCCCCGTAAGGTGAAGCTGGTTTGCGACATGATTCGGGGCAAGGACGTGAAGACCGCTGCCGCATACCTGAGCCAGACCACCAAGGCCGCTTGCGAGCCTATGGCCAAGCTGCTGAAGAGTGCGGTTGCCAACGCCGAGCACAACCACGGCATGAACGCCGACAATCTGTATGTGTCCACTGTGGTGGCCAACCCCGGCCCGGTGCTGAAGCGGGGCAGAATCGCATCCAGACGCGGTTTCGTTCGTATTCTCAAGAGAACCACTCACATCACCATCGGTGTGAGCGAGAAGGCTTAATCAGGAGGTAGCTATGGGACAGAAAGTTAATCCCCATGGACTGCGGGTAGGCGTAATCAAGGACTGGGATTCCCGTTGGTACGCCCGGGAAGAGAAGGTCGGTGACCTGATCGTCGAGGATTACAACATCCGTAAGTATCTGAAGAAGAAGCTGTACGCCGCTGGCGTAGCTAAGATCGAGATCGAGCGCAGCAATGGCAAGGTCAAGATCAACATCAACTGCTCCCGCCCCGGCGTTGTCATCGGCAAGGCCGGCGCTGAGATCGAGAACCTGCGCAAGGACATGGAAGCCCGCCTGGGCAAGAGCGTGAACCTGAACATCGTTGAGGTCCGCTCCCCTGACCTGAACGCACAGCTGGTTGCCGAGAACATTGCCCAGCAGCTGGAGAAGCGTATCTCCTTCCGCCGGGCCATGAAGAAGGCCATGCAGCAGGCCACCCGCCTGGGTGCCAAGGGCATCAAGGTCACCTGCTCCGGCCGTCTGGGCGGCGCTGAAATCGCCCGCTCCGAGAGCTACCACGAGGGCACCATCCCCCTGCAGACCATCCGGGCCGACATCGAGTACGGCTTCGCTGAGGCTGCCACCACCTACGGCCGCATCGGCGTGAAGGTGTGGATCTACAAGGGCGAGGTTCTCAACACCACCCTGCGGGCCGCTGCTCCCGAGCCCGAAAAGCGTGAGCGCCGTGAGCGCCGCCAGGGTGACCGCCGCAATGGCGAGCGCCGTGAGCGCCGTCAGGGCGACAGACCCAACTACCGCAGAGAAGGAGGCAACCGCTAATGCTGATGCCCAAAAGAGTAAAGTACCGCAAGGTTCAGCGTGGTCGTATGACCGGCGCTGCCACCCGCGGCAACAAAGTTACCTACGGTGATTTCGGCATCCAGGCTCTGGAGCCCGGCTGGATCACCGGCAACCAGATCGAGGCTGCCCGTATTGCCATGACCCGTTACACCAAGCGTGGCGGTAAGGTCTGGATCAAGATTTTCCCCGACAAGCCTTACTCCAAGAAGGGCCTGGGTACCCGTATGGGTTCCGGTAAGGGCGCTCCCGAAGGCTGGGTCGCTGTGGTGAAGAACCAGAAGGTTATGTTCGAAATCGGCGGCGTTTCTGAGGAAGTGGCCCGTGAGGCTATGCGTCTTGCTCAGCACAAGCTGCCCATCAAGACCCGGATTATTGCTCGGGAAGCCGACACTGAGATTGGTGGTGAATAAGATGAAGGCAAAAGAACTCAATCAGATCCGTGGCCTGTCCGCTGACAAGCTCCAGGAGAAGCTCCAGGAGCTGAAGAAGGACCTGTTCATGCTGCGGATGCAGCACGCCACAAACCAGCTGGACAACCCCATGCGGATTGCCGCTGTGAAGAAGGATATTGCCCGCATCAAGACCATTATTCGTGAGAAAGAGACCAATGTCTGAGGAGGAAGCGTAAATGACTGAGACTACAAGAGCATTCCGCAAAACCAGAATTGGTCAGGTCATCTCCGACAAGATGGACAAGACCATTGTGGTTGCGATCGAGGATAGCGTGCAGCATCCTCTGTACAAGAAGACCATGAAGCGGACTTACAAGCTGAAGGCCCACGACGAGAACAACGAGTGCGGCATCGGCGACACCGTGGAGGTCATGGAGACCCGTCCCCTCTCCAAGGATAAGAGATGGAGACTGGTCAGAATCGTAGAAAAGGCTAAGTAAGGAGGTCGGACAACTATGATTCAGATGGAAAGCTACCTGAAGGTTGCCGACAATACCGGCGCCAAGGAAATCCACTGCATCCGGGTTCTGGGCGGCTCCAAGCGGAAGACCGGCAACATCGGCGATGTGATCGTTGCTTCCGTCCGTAAGGCTGCTCCCGGCGGCACTGTGAAGAAGGGCGATGTGGTCAAGGCCGTCATCGTTCGTACCAAGCGTGGCATTCGCCGTGAGGATGGCACCTATGTGCGGTTCGATGAGAACGCCGCTGTCATCATCAAGGAAGACCGGAATCCCCGTGGTACCCGTATTTTTGGACCGGTTGCCCGGGAGCTGCGTGAGAGAGATTTCATGAAGATCCTCTCCCTGGCACCCGAAGTCATCTAAGGGGGAACCAAGGTTATGAACATTAAGAAGAATGACACCGTTATCGTTCTGTCCGGCAAGGACAAGGGCGTCAAGGGCAAGGTCCTGGTGGCCATGCCCAGCGAAAACAAGCTGATCGTTGAGAAGGTCAACGTGGCTACCTGCCACACCAAGCCCCGCAAGCAGGGCGAGCAGGGCGGTATCGTCAAGCGCGAGACCCCCATCCGCTCCTGCAAGGTTGCCCTGTACTGCGACAAGTGCGGCAAGGGCGTCCGGGTAGGCTACAAGGTGGTTGACGGCAAGAAGACCCGCATCTGCCGTAAGTGCGGCGCAGAAATCTGAGAAAGGAGTGCAAATCCATGGCTGCTAGACTGAAAGAAAAGTATACTGCGGAGATCGCTCCTGCTCTGAACAAGAAGTTCGCTTACAAGAGCGTGATGCAGATCCCCAAGCTCTCCAAGATCATCGTGAACGTTGGTTGCGGCGAGAGCAAGAACAACGCCAAGGAGATCGAGGCTATCTGCAAGGATATTGCCACCATCACCGGCCAGAAGCCCATCACCTGCAAGGCTCGTAAGAGCGTGGCGAACTTCAAGCTCCGTGAGGGCGAAGTGGTTGGCGTGAAGGTTACCCTGCGGGGCGACAAGATGTACGAATTCCTGGATCGTCTGTTCAGCGTGGCTCTGCCCCGCGTCCGGGACTTCCGGGGCATCAACCCCAACTCCTTCGACGGCCGGGGCAACTACGCCTTTGGCCTGAAGGAACAGCTGATCTTCCCTGAGATCGAGTACGACAAGGTGGACAAGATTCGTGGTATGGATATCTGCATCTGCACCACCGCCACCACCGACGAGGAAGCCAAAGAGCTGCTGACCCAGCTGGGCGCTCCCTTCCACGCTTGATTAGGAGGATTTTGTAATGGCTAAGAAGTCTATGATCCTGAAGCAGCAGGCTGGTTCCAAGTTCTCCAGCCGCCGCTACAACCGCTGCAAGATCTGCGGCAGACCCCATGCATACCTGCGGGACTACGGCGTATGCCGTATCTGCTTCCGGGAGCTGGCCTACAAGGGTCAGATTCCCGGTGTCCGGAAGGCCAGCTGGTAAGCGCCGGGTAGTTCGTATTTAAGTGTAATAAGATCCGGTTCGTCCTGGGAAGATGGGGAAGGTTCGCCTTCCCGCATTCCCCGGATACCCCCGGATTTTAACGGGTTAAGCCCGTAACTTCTATAAGGAGGATAACAACATGCAAATCACCGATCCCGTAGCAGATATGCTGACCCGCATCCGGAATGCGAATTCTGCAAAGCACGACACTGTGGATGTTCCTGCTTCCAACCTGAAGAAGGCCATTGCCCAGATCCTGCTGGAGGAGGGCTACATCAAGGCCTACTCCGTAGTTGACAACGGCAACCAGGGCGTCATCCACATCACCCTGAAGTACCTGGCTAAGAAGCAGCAGGTCATTTCCGGCCTGCGCCGTGTGTCCAAGCCCGGCCTCCGGGTTTACGCCGGCACCCAGGAGATGCCCCATGTGCTCAAGGGCCTGGGCATCGCCATCGTGTCCACTTCCAAGGGTGTTATGACCGATAAGAAGGCTCGTGAGCTGCACATTGGCGGCGAAGTTCTGGCCTTCGTCTGGTAAGGAGGAAAGCGGAATGTCTAGAATTGGTAAGAAGCCGGTTAACATCCCGGCAAATGTGACGGTGGACATTGCCGAGGGCAATGTGGTCACCGTGAAGGGCCCCAAGGGCACTCTGACCCACGCCTTCCACCCCGACATGATTCTGAAGCTGGACGGCACCGTCCTGACTGTTGAGCGGCCCGATGACGAGCATCTGCACAAGAGTCTCCACGGCCTGACCCGTACCCTGCTGCACAACATGGTTGAGGGTGTGGAAAAGGGCTACGCCAAGGAGCTGGAAGTCAACGGCGTTGGTTTCCGTGCCGAGAAGAAGGGCACCCAGCTGGTGATGCGTCTGGGCTTCTCCCACGAGGTTATCGTGGACGAGATCCCCGGGATTTCCATTGAGGTTCCCGGCCCCAACAAGATTATTATCCACGGCATCGACAAGCAGGCCGTCGGCCAGTTTGCCGCAGAAGTCCGTGGCAAGCGTCCCCCCGAGCCTTACAAGGGCAAGGGCATCAAGTATGCCAATGAGGTCATCCGCCGCAAGGTTGGTAAGACCGGTGGCAAGAAGTAATGGAGGTGTGCCGAAATGGTTAGTAACATCAATAAGAAGGCTATGCGCCACAGACGCCAGGTTCGTGTTCGTGGCAAGATCTCCGGCACCTCTGAGCGTCCCCGTCTGAATGTGTTCCGCAGCAATGCGAACATCTACGCCCAGATCATTGACGATGTCAACGGCGTGACCCTGGTTTCCGCCAATACGCTGGAGAAGGAATTTGAGGGCGCCACCGGCAACTGCGAAGCTGCCAAGAAGGTTGGCCTGGTCCTGGCGGAGCGTGCAAAGGCAAAGGGCATCGAGCTGGTCGTGTTCGACCGGGGCGGCTATGTGTACCATGGCCGTGTGGCTGCTCTGGCCGAGGGCGCCCGTGAAGGCGGACTCAAGTTCTAAGGTAGAGGAGGAAAAGAAATGGCTTACAATAAGACTTCTAACAATGAAGCCCCCGAGCTCATTGAGAAGGTCGTTTACCTGAACCGGGTCAGCAAGACCGTGAAGGGCGGCCGTGTCATGAAGTTCTCCGCTCTGGTAGTGGTGGGCGATGGCAAGGGCACCGTGGGTTACGGCCTGGGCAAGGCTGCTGAGGTTTCCGAGGCAATTCTCAAGGGCATCACCGATGCCAAGAAGAACATGACCAAGGTTGCTCTGGTGGACGGCACCATTCCTCACGAGGTTATCGGCATCTTCGGCGCCGGCAAGGTTCTGCTGAAGCCCGCTCCCGAAGGTACCGGCGTGATCGCCGGCGGCGCTGTCCGTGCCGTGATGGAGGCCGTGGGCATCAAGAACATCGCTGCCAAGTGCCTGCGCTCCAACAACCCCCAGAATGTGGTCAAGGCCACCATGGTGGGCCTGGAGTCCCTGCGCACTGCCGAGCAGATCGCTCAGATCCGCGGCAAGAGCGTAGAAGAAATTGTTGGTTAAGGAGGGCAATTAACATGGCAAACCTGAAAATTAAGCTTGTTAAGAGCCTGAACGGCCGTCTGGAAAAGCACATCGCTACTGCTGAGTCCCTGGGTCTGCGGAAGATTGGCCAGGTGACCATCCAGCCGGACAATACCCAGACCCGCGGCAAGATCGCCAAGATTGGCTACCTGCTGCAGGTCACCGAAGTGGAATAAGGAGGAGACAAGTATGAATCTGCATGAACTCTCTCCTGTCGCTGGTTCTACCCAGGTAGGCAAGCGCAAGGGACGGGGCATCGGCTCCGGCAACGGTAAGACCGGCGGCCGTGGTCACAAGGGTCAGAAGGCTCGCTCCGGCGGCAAGGTCCGTGCCGGCTTCGAAGGCGGCCAGATGCCTCTGGTGCGCCGGATCCCCAAGCGCGGTTTCAACAACATCTTTGCAAAGCCTCTCACCGCCATCAACCTGGCTGTGCTGAATCGCTTTGCCGACGGTGCAGTGGTGGATGCCCAGGCTCTCATCGAGGCCGGCATCATCTCCGCTTGCCCCTATGGTCTGAAGGTTCTGTCCAACGGCACCCTGACCAAGAAAATTACTGTAAAGGCTGC
Source organism: Candidatus Faecousia excrementigallinarum (assembly GCA_018713285.1). Taxonomy (GTDB): domain Bacteria; phylum Bacillota; class Clostridia; order Oscillospirales; family Oscillospiraceae; genus Faecousia; species Faecousia excrementigallinarum. The sequence continues at coordinate 13,584 of DVFK01000017.1, read as the reverse complement.
GGCTTTTTCTGAGTCTGCAAAGGAAAAAATCGAGCAGGCAGGCGGAAAGGCCGAGGTGGTCTAAGTGCTTAAGACACTTCAGAATGCGTGGAGAATTCCCGAGCTGCGGAAGAAGCTCATGTTCACCCTGCTGATTCTGCTGCTGTACCGCATTGGCAACGTGATCCCCGTGCCCTTCGTGGACACGGCGGTCATGGCCCATTACTTCGACCAGACTCTGTCCAGCACTGTGCTGGGTCTTTACAACGCCATGTCCGGCTCCGCCTTCGCTCAGGCATCCGTACTGGCTCTGGGCATCCAGCCCTACATCAACGCTTCCATTATCATCCAGCTGCTCACCGTGGCTATTCCCGCTCTGGAGCGGATGGCCAAGGAAGAGGGCGAGGAAGGGAAGAAGAAGATTACCCAGATTACCCGGTACACCACCGTGGGTCTGGGAGTCCTGCTGGGCTTTGCCTACTACACCATGATTGCAAACGCCACCCTGGCCGACGGCACCCCCGTCATGGCTGAGAAGGGTGTGCTCCAGGCCATCGTAATCATCGCCACCTTCACCGCCGGTTCTTCCGTGGTGATGTGGCTGGGTGAGCAGATCACCGAGTTCGGTATCGGCAACGGCATCTCCATGATCCTGTTTGCCAACATCATCGCCGGTCTGCCCAGCATGGTGAACACCATGATTTACCTGACCTGGTGGGTTGACCTCATTGTTGTGGTTGCCCTGCTGCTTCTGGTGGTATTCATTGTTTTCATCAACGATGCCGAGCGCCGGATTCCCATTCAGTACGCCAAGCGTGTGGTGGGCCGGAAGGTCTACGGTGGTCAGAGCACCAACCTGCCCATCAAGGTGAGCATGTCCGGTGTGCTGCCTGTCATCTTTGCGCAGTCCATCGTGTCCATCCCCGCTACCATCTGTGCCTTTACCGGCAACACCAGCGGCTGGTGGTATGAAAACGTATTCACCAACTCCGGTTGGATTTATGCGGTGCTTTACTTCCTGCTGATCTTCTTCTTCAGCTGGTTCTACTCCACCATCCAGTACGATCCTGTGGAGATTGCCAACAACCTGAAGAAGAACGGCGGATTTATCCCCGGCTTCCGTCCCGGCAAGCCCACCGCTGACTTCATCCGCAAGGTCATCAACAAGGTCCTGGTATTCGGCGCTCTGTATCTGGCAATCGTTGCCCTCCTGCCCATCATCGGCAGCAACGTGCTGGAGGGTGCTCAGTACCTGGCCATCGGCGGCACTTCCATCATCATCGTGGTGGGCGTGGCTCTGGAGACTGTGAAGGCTCTGGAGGCTCAGATGCTGATGCGCCACTACAAGGGCTTCCTGGATTGATTTTTGGAGGCGTAATCCATGAATCTGATCCTGTTAGGTGCCCCCGGTGCAGGTAAGGGAACTCAGGCAGAAATGCTTTTGGAGCGTCTGCACATCCCCTCCATCTCCACCGGAAATATGCTCCGGGAGGCCATGAAGAATGGCACCGACCTGGGCAAGCAAGTGAAATCCTGCATGGACAGCGGCGCTCTGGTGCCTGACCAGCTGGTGCTGGGCATCGTGGCAGAGCGCACCCAGCAGCCTGACTGCGCCAATGGCTTCATCCTGGACGGGGTGCCCCGCACCCTGGCCCAGGCGGAGGCCCTGGACAAGATGGGCGTGCGGATTGACCATGTGGTTTCCATTGAACTGAGCGACGAGGAAGTGGAGAGCCGGATGACCGGCCGCCGGGTTTGCACCGGCTGCGGCGCCAGCTACCACATCGTTGCCAACCCCACCAAGGTGGAAGGCGTCTGCGATCTGTGCGGCAGCCCGGTGACCACCCGGAAGGACGATGCCCCCGAGACGGTGCGCAACCGCCTTGCGGTGTATCATGCGTCCACGGAGGTGCTGAAGGACTACTACAAGTCCACCGGCAAGCTCCGGGTGATCAACGGCAAGCAGCCCATCGAGGACGTGTTCCAGGACATCCTGCGGGCAATCGGGGTAGAAAAATGATCACAATCAAAAATGCCCATCAGCTGGAGGCCATGCGTCAGGCCTGTAAAATTACCGCGGCAGCCCGTGCTTTGGCAGGGGAAATGGTAAGACCTGGCGTGACCACCCGGCAGATTGATAAGGCCGTTCACGATTTTATCGTGAGTCAGGGCGCAAAACCGTCGTTCCTGAACTACAGCGGCTATCCGGCCAGCGCCTGTATATCCGTCAACTCCACGGTGATTCACGGGATTCCCTCCGATTATGCACTTCGGGAAGGGGACATCGTGTCTGTGGATGTGGGGGCATACTACAAGGGCTTCCACGGAGATTGTGCAGCTACCTTCCCCTGCGGCGCCATCAGCGCCGAGGCCCAAAGGCTGATTGACGTTACAAAGCAGAGCTTCTTTGAGGGTCTGGCTTTTGTAAGACCCGGGCATAGAGTGTCCGATATCTCCCACGCCATCCAGTCGTATGTGGAGTCTAACGGTTATTCGGTTGTGCGAGCCTTCGTAGGTCACGGCGTTGGCGCACAGCTCCATGAAGAGCCGGAGGTCCCCAATTTCGGGGCACCCGGCCACGGGCCCAGACTGCTCCCCGGCATGACCCTTGCCATCGAGCCCATGGTGAACATGGGGACCTATCAGGTCCATGTTCTCAAGGACCGGTGGACAACGGTGACTGCCGACGGAAAGCTCTCCGCCCACTATGAAAATACTGTACTCATCACCGACGGGGAGCCGGAAATACTCACCGTCGCCGAAGGGCTGTAACCCGGCCCCGGGTACAACACCTGGGACATTCCCAGCCCTTCGCCCATGACCAGATTCCCGGTTTCGGGAACAAGGTGCGCAAGCGAATTACGAACAAATCCGGCATCGCCGGAACATGCAAAGTATCAACCTTAGGGAGGTTCACAACTTGGCAAAGGACGACGTAATCGAGATTGAGGGCATCGTCACCGATGCACTGCCGAATGCTATGTTCAATGTAGATATCGGTAACGGACACACCATTCTGGCACACATTTCCGGCAAGCTCCGAATGAACTTTATCAAGATCTTGCCCGGTGACAAGGTAACCGTTCAAATGTCTCCGTATGATCTGACCCATGGCCGGATCACCTGGAGAAGTAAGTAAGACACAAGAGATTATTCTCTATTGGAGGTTAAACAGTATGAAAGTAAGACCGTCCGTTAAACCCATGTGCGATAAGTGTAAGGTTATCAAGCGCAAGGGTCGCGTTATGGTAATTTGCGAAAACCCCAAGCACAAGCAGAGACAAGGCTAATTTGGAGGTGCGAAAAGTAAATGGCAAGAATTTCTGGTATCGACCTTCCCCGTGAGAAGCGGGTGGAAGTAGCACTGACTTATATCTACGGCATTGGACCGGCTCGCGCTGCCAAGGTTCTGGAGATGACCAAGATCAACCCCGACACCCGGGTGAAGGATCTGACCGAGGACCAGGAGGCCCTGCTCCGGGACGCCATCGAGCACAACTTCACCATCGAGGGTGACCTGCGTCGGGAAGTGGCTATGAACATCAAGCGGCTCTCCGAAATCGGCTGCTACCGCGGCCTGCGGCACCGTCGCGGCCTGCCTGTGCACGGCCAGCGGACCAAGACCAATGCCCGTACCCGCAAGGGTCCCAAGAAGACCATTGCGAACAAGAAGAAGTAAAAGGAGGGATATGTAATGGCTGCAAAAGCTGCAAAGAAAGTTGTAAAGCGCCGTCGTGAGCGCAAAGTTGTGGAGAAGGGTGCGGCACATATCCGTTCCTCCTTCAACAACACCATGGTAACCATCACCGACCTGGAGGGTAACGCTCTGAGCTGGGCTTCCTCCGGCGGACTGGGCTTCCGTGGCTCCCGGAAATCCACTCCCTTTGCTGCCCAGACCGCTGCGGAGACCGCTGCCAAGGCTGCAATGGAGTATGGCCTGAAGACCGTTGAGGTCTACGTGAAGGGTCCCGGCCAGGGACGTGAGGCCGCTATCCGGGCCCTGCAGACCGCTGGTCTGGAAGTCGTTATGATCAAGGACGTCACCCCCATTCCCCACAATGGCTGCCGTCCCCCCAAGAGACGTCGTGTCTGATTTTGCAATAGGAGGAATTTGTCAATATGGCTAAGAATATGCAGCCTGTGCTGAAGCGTTGCAGAACGCTGGGCGTTTCTCCTGCCGCAATGGGTTACTCCAAGACTTCCAACAAGAACCCCGGCGGCCAGAGAAGAGCTAAGAAGTCCGAGTATGCTACTCAGCTGACTGAGAAGCAGAAGGTTAAGTTTGTATACGGCATCCAGGAAAAGCAGTTCCGGAACTACTACGAGAAGGCAGCCCGGGCTGAGGGCAACACCGGTGAGGTGCTGCTGACCTTCGTAGAGCGGAGACTGGACAATGTGGTATACCGTCTGGGATTTGCCAACTCCCGCCGTCAGGCCCGGCAGCTGGTGAACCACGGACATTTCACTGTGAACGGCAGCCGCGTGAACATCCCCAGCTACCTGGTTAAGGTTGGCGATGTGGTGGCTGTTTCCGAGAAGAGCGTTTCCAACAACTTCTTCAAGAAGCTGAAGGAAGACGACGCTTTCGTTGCTGCTCCCAAGTGGCTGGATCGTGATAAGAACACCCTCACCGGCAAGGTCATCGCCATGCCCACCAAGGGGGATATCGACTTCGACATCGCCGTCCACCTGATCGTCGAGTTGTACTCCAAGTAATCGCCCCCTGTTTGTTCGGATGTTTGACTGGTGGGGCCTTGTGCCCCACTGCTGTGAAGGAGGGTAAGATTCATGGTAGAAATTGAAAAGCCTCGCATTACTTGCGCCGAGTCCCCTGAGGAGTCCTACGGCAAGTATGTGGTTGAGCCTCTGGAGCGTGGCTACGGCATGACTCTGGGCAATTCCCTGCGCCGGATTCTGCTGTCCAGCCTCCCCGGCTATGCGGCAACCTCTGTGAAGATTGCCGGCGTTCAGCATGAGTTCTCCACCATCCCCGGTGTCACCGAGGATGTGACCGAGATCGTGCTGAATGTGAAGCGTCTGATCCTGAAGCTCCACAGCCAGGGCGTGAAGACGGTTTATATCGATGCGGTTGGCCCCTGTGAGGTCACTGCCGGCGATATCAAGGCCGATGGCGAAGTGGAGATTCTGAACCCGGAGCTGCATATCTGCACTTTGGGGGAGGGCGCCACGTTCAATATGGAAATCACCCTGTCCCAGGGCCGCGGTTATGTTCCGGCTGACCGGAACAAGACCCCCCAGACGGTCATCGGCGTGATTCCCATCGACTCCATCTATTCCCCTGTGAAAAAGGTGAATTACACGGTGGAGCCCACTCGTGTCGGCGACAAGACCGATTTCGATAAGCTGACCCTTGAGGTCTGGACCGATTCCACCATCTCTGCCAAGGACGCCGTGTCCCTGGGCGCCAAGATCCTCTCTGACCACCTGATGGTATTTACCGGCCTGTCTGACACCGTCAGCACCGGCTCTACCGTGGTGGAGAAGACCTCCGACCGCCCGGATACCAAGCTGTCCATGACCATCGATGAGCTGGACCTGTCCGTCCGGAGCTACAACTGCCTGAAGCGTGCCAACATCAACACCGTTGCCGACCTGATTGGGAAGACCGGTGAGGATATGATGAAGGTGCGGAACATGGGCAAGAAGTCCCTGGACGAGGTGCAGAAGAAGCTGGAGATGATGGGCCTGTCCCTGGCCAGCGAGGAATCTGGCAGCAACAACTAATTATTTGGGAAACTCTGAAGAAATTGTCAATTTCGTCAGAGCTCCCCTATGCGTAGTCTAAACCTTTTAAAAAGGAGGAAACTGTTCATGTTCGGAACTCGTAAGCTGGGCAAGACCAGCGCACAGAGAAGAGCAATGCTGCGGCAGCAGGTGACCGACCTGCTGGAAAACGGCAAGATTGAGACCACCTTCTACCGGGCCAAGGAAGTTCAGCCCATGGTCGAGAAGATGATCACCCTGGGCAAGAAGGGGAATCTCGCTGCTTACCGCAGAGCCATGGGCTACATCACCAAGGAAGATGTGGTGCAGAAGGTCTTTAAGGAGATTGCTCCCAAGTACGCCGACCGCAACGGCGGCTACACCAGAGTGACCCGCACCGGCCCCCGCCGTGGCGACGCCGCTGAGATGGCTGTCATCGAGCTGGTGTAATTCCCATAAAAATAAGCTGCCTTCCAACTCCGGAAGGCAGCTTTTTTGCGGGCAGTGCCCGCAGCCAATGCGCACGGTGGCTTTCTGCTACTCGTCACTTCCCAGACCCGCCCGGTATCGGCGGCCGGGGTGCCCCCGGGGGCAATTTCGCACGGTAATCATCTGCGAATCGTTACTGCCCCTCCAGCGCCCGGTAACGTTACCGGGTGAAAATAGAAGCGCAGACCAAAGCCCCCCTTGCCAAAGGGGGGTGCCTCGGCTTGCCGAGGCGGGGGGATTCCATGGCTTTCAGGTTTCCACATAGGCTTGCTCTCTCAGAAGGTGCCTGCTGTAGAATCCCTCAGTCACGGCGAAGGCCACCGGGGGCTCCCCGGCCGTGCCAGCTCCCTTTGACAAGGGAGCCTGCGGGCAGTGCCCGCTGACAATTTCGCACGGTGGCTTTCAACAACTCGTTACTTCCCTGACCCGCCCGGTATCGGCGGCCGGGGTGCCCCCGGGGGCAATTCCGCACGGTAATCTTCAGCAAATCGTTACTGCCCCTCCAGCGCCCGGTAACGTTCCTGCGGTGGAAGTTGGGGTGTCGATAACCTCTATCAAGTACCGCCCCATCCCAAACCATCAGCTTTCCGCCCGCTGGCTCCCTCAGTCACCTGCGGTGACAGCTCCCTCCCGGAGGGAGCTATGGGGCGCGTACTTTTCTACATTGGATTTGTGGGAGTTGGAAGTGCCTGCTATGAATCCCTCAGTCAAAAATCAAAGATTTTTGCCAGCTCCCTTTAGCAAGGGAGCCTGCGGGCAGTGCCCGCTGACAATTTCGCACGGTGGATTTCTGCGATTCGTTACTTCCCTGACCCGCCCGGTATCGTTCTATGGTGCGACACCGGGCTTTTTCAGACTTTCAATCGACAGCGTGGGAACGAAGAACCTCAAAATACAACAAACCCAAACGGGGGCAGAGGCTAAAACCCACCACCTGAGCCAAAGCGAAGGGTCAATCCCGGTTGGTTCCTCCCGGGGGATTCTTAAGGGGGGAACAATTCGAGCGGGAGCGAGTTGTTCCCCCCTTGTATTATAGAGTAGTAGTTTTCAGTGTCCTTCTGCAAGGACGTATGCTACACTGTAGAGGATGCTGTGGATTGGTAGTTTCCCCCTACCGCAAGACGGTTTTCTTAAGGCTCCAACCACAGCCCTTTACAGATTTGTTAATCAGTTAGATACCGCCAGACGGTTTATGTAGAACAAGGTTACAACAGTAAAGTGTTCTGTGGATACAGCATCATAAAATACATTCTGGAGGTATAATCATGATTTGCGTTGGTATCGATGTGGCAAAGGACAAGCACGACTGCTTTATCCTAAGTTCGGAAGGAGAAGTTCTGGCGGATGTGTTCACCATCCCCAACAACATGGAGGGGTTCGGGAAGCTGCTTCAAACCATCCGTGCCTGCTCCAGGCCCGGAGACAAAATAAAGGTAGGACTTGAAGCCACCGGACATTACAGCTACAACATTTTGGGATTCCTTCTTGACAAAGGTCTACCCACCTTTGTCATAAATCCATTGCATACCAACCTCTATCGGAAAAGTCTGACCCTTCGTAAAACCAAGACTGACCGAGTGGACGCACGAACCATCGCAGCTATGTTACTGTCTGATGTAGACCTCAAGCCCTACACGGGTACATCATATCACAATGAAGAGCTAAAGTCACTAACAAGATACAGATTTGACAAAGTTCGTGAACGTGCAAAGCTGAAAACCGCCGTGTCCCGGTTGGTCTGCATTCTCTTTCCTGAACTGGAAAAGTTGTTTCCCAATCTCCATATTGCCTCTGTTTACGCACTTCTCAGGGAATTTCCGGGGGCAAAGCAGGTGGCTGGTGCAAACCTGACCCGCTTGAAAAACTTGCTCCATGAGGCCTCCAGGGGGCGCTATGGCAGGGAGAACGCGGTTGAGATTCGGGACATTGCCAGAAACTCCATTGGCTCCTTTATGCCTGCCAAGTCCCTGGAATGAAAGCATACCATTTCCCTCATTCACGTGCTGGATGAAGAAATTGCGGAGGTGGAGGCAGAAATTGATTGCATCATGGATGAGATTCAATCCCCCATTACCTCTATTCCAGGTATCGGCAGTCAGATGGGTGCCATGATTCTGGCAGAGGTGGGAGATTTCTCCTGCTTCGATTCCCCGGACAAGATCCTGGCCTATGCCGGTCTGTCTCCATCCATCCACCAGTCCGGTCAAATGAAAAACTGCTACGCTCACATGGAAAAGCGTGGCTCCAGATATTTACGCTATGCCATTTTCAATGCTACCAGGTTCGTCTGTAACTGGAATCCGATTTTTGCCGCTTACCTTGCCAAGAAGCGCTCTGAGGGCAAGCATTACAATGTTGCCATATCCCACGCTGCCAAGAAGCTGGTGCGTCTAATCTACGCCATGGAGCAATCCGGCCAGGTATACCGTCCGGCGGCTTGACGACTCCAACCTCATATCTCTGCCAGAGCGCCGTCCTCGACGCTCTAATTGTCATGCCGTTTTCACAGGGGAGACTGATTTGCAATTTCCTCATTTCAGGACTTGACTTTTAATAGTTAGTCTTCTGATATGTCCGTTCTTTTTGCCTCAGTCGTTTAGGGCACCGCCGCAGTATTCGCAGCAGCCCCGTTCGTCCGGGGTGGTGGTGGCTCCGCAGCAGGGGCATTGGACTGCCGCCTGCTGAATCCGCTCCCGCACATCCTCCCGGACCTGGGTCAGGGCCTTGCGGATTTCCTCAGCCAGAGCCTGGCAGTTACGGTATTCCAGGCTGGTCTCCGGATTGAAGCTGCCCCGGAAGGTGGGGGGCGGGGTGATGTCCACAGAGCTGTTGTTGACCTGGAAGCGCATCTGGTCAAAATAGGGGTGATTCACAAAGATGGTAATGTAAAAATCATAGGAATACTCGTACCGGGGAGGATTGTAGCTCACTTCATTGCCGTCCTCGTCCTCCCGGAGCAGCTCCCGGCGGCTCTCGTCAATGTCCAGGTTGCAGCCGGTTACATCTGCGAAGTCCAGTACATCCGGGTTGGCCTCCTCCAGATTTCTGGCACTGGTTACCAGGAACTTTCCATCGTCCTCGTCCAGCATTACCTTGGTACCCGTGCCCAGGGTGCGGGTGGTGTGGAAGGCCGCCACCTTCTCCCGGTTTTCCTCCCGGTAGGCAAGCTGCCCCTTGATTTCCTCTACGGTGCTGCTCCGCCGGTCGGAGAACCAGGGGGAGAGCTTCTTTGCGCAGTCCTTACACAGATTTCCGTCCTCCAGCTTCCGGTTTCCCAGAAGGCCGATTTTTTCGCCGCAGATATGGCAGTATTTTCTGTCAAACAGTCCCATATGTATTCTCCTTTCGGGAATCGGGCGGAAAAAGGCCTGCCGCAGCAAGCCTCTTCCCGATTAAGCCATCAGCCCTTTTTGTTGTTTACGCCGCCGATGATGAACAGCACCGGCAGAACCAGGCCCACTGCCAGGGTGAAGATGTTGAATTCGCCGTTTGCTACCAGATTCAGCACAGTGCCGGCAACGCACAGAACCGCCACAATGGCGCCCCAGACGATGCACACGCCGGCCTTCTCAGGCTTCTTGCAGTTCACAACACCCACAATGCCCGCAACCAGCTCTGCTACTGCGCTGGCCACCATCAGTGCGGTGGAAGCGTACAGTAGATTGGTGGTCAGGAGGCCTTCGCTGAGGAAAGCCACAGCGGCCACAGCCACAGCGGCGATGATGCCCAGCACCAGAGCAATGCCTCCGAAGACAATCATGAGAATACCGACTACCTTCAGCATGCCGGCTCCCTTTGCAGTTTTGTTTTCCATGTAAAATCCTCCTTGAAAATATTTCTATCTAAAACGGACAAGCTGCCGTTTTATTTGGGAAAAGGGCTTATGCCCAGGGGTCAGCGGACTTGGGGGTGCGGACACCGGTGAGCAGGTACTGCTCCCACAAAAACCACTTGCCATCGGAGCCCCGCTGCCGCAGCTTGATGGGACGGGGGGCATCCGCTCCGCCGCAGGGGATGAAAAGCTTGCAGTATCCCGGCTCCTCCCCGGACACATGGCTGCTTTCCACGGTGATGGTGTAGGGCTGGGCGGGGGTGTAGTTGTTCTCCGGAGCAGAGCCGGCGAAATAGGTGAAGGGCAGGTAGGTCTTGCCGTCCCGGAACCGGTCGTTCAGGAAGGAAATCTCCTGTCCGTTCAGGGGACGGGGCCCCCGGAGCCAGTTGAGCATCTCTGTGCCTATGTTCCGGTCGGCTGCATAGGCGCACAGGGCCAGAACCGTCAGGGCTGCCGTCTGGAAGGGGTTGCCCAGATCCGCCTCCGGCAGGGCCTGAAGCTCATGAAGGCTCTCCGGCAAGGCGGAGAAGGTGAAGGTCTCCCGCTTGTTTCCCAGGGACTGGGCGGCAGTGTTTACCCCCTGTCCCAGGGTGGTTTTCAGCTTGTCAAAAATTCCCATGGTTTCACTCTCCTTTCAGTCAGGCGTCTTAAAATTTCCCGCCCCCGCCGCCGTGGGTGGAGCCGGAGGAAGAGGTGTGGGTGCTGCTGCCCCCGGAGGAATTGTTTTTGGGTTTTTCCGTCCGGGAAAGGGTGCTGTAGAGGAACAGATCCCGGCTCTCCGTAATATTGAGACTGCCGGTTTTCAGATAGCTGGAGGCGGCCGCCTGGAAGCGGACGGTTTTCAGCCGGGCCCGCATGCTCCCCACCACCAGGAAGGCCAGTACATAGCCGACAATCAGGGAAATGGGAATCCAGAACAGGGCCAGGGGCTCTTTGGGCAGGTCCTCTGTGTCAAAGGGGTTCCCCTCCCGGGCCTGGGTGATGAACTGGTCGCAAAGGCGGCAGTAGGTGAGGAAGGCTTCGGCATAGTTTCCGGCGGACAGATCCGGACCCATTTGCTCCCCAATATACTGGATGCCGGCGTCTGTAAAGGCGGTGATGCCGTAGCCGTGGGTGGAGATATACCAGTCCCGGTCCTCCATGCTGATGAGCAGCAGCACCCCGTCCCGGCTTTCCCCGTAGCCGTAGCTGCAATAATCGTAAAAATCGTCCGCATAATCCCGGGGGGACTGGCCCTCCAGGGTGTGGGTGGTGACCACCACAATGTCCAGCTTATGCTGTTGGCTGAGCACGTCCAGCCGGGTGCAAAGCTTCTGCTCCTCCTCCTCTGTCAGCAAATCCCCCAGGTCCTGCACCCGGTAGTAAAGGTCGGCAAAGCCCTCCCACTGGTCAGCCAGAACCGGCACCCCCAGGGAAAGACAGAAAAACAGGGTAAAAAGAAGGGCAAACAATCTCTTTTTCATTCCGGCACCTCCTTATAGGAACCCAATCAGATGGAGAAGCCAGACGCCCCCGAAGGTCAGGGCGGAGAAGGCCCCTGTCAGTGCTGCCGTCCACAGGAAGGCTGCCCCTTTGTCCACCGGCAGATCTCCCACGAACTTCCCGGTCTGGCCGTTCATGGCGAAGGTGTACTGCTTGCCGTGCCAGGTAGTGTTCAGAAGCCACACCGGGTACAGGGCGTACCGGGCCTTGCCGTTATGGAACTGAAGACTGGAGTTTTCCGGGGTAACGGAGGAGTAGCCCTTCACCGTGGCGGCAAAGGCCTGCTCTGTGGACCGCTTTACCCGCTGGTTGGCCCGGTCGATGCTCTCCTGGGCGGTAACATCGTATTTATCGGCCAGGAAGCCTGCCAAGTAAGCGGTCTGGAAGTCCACCCCCTGGGAAATGTCAAAGGGCTCGATGGACTCCATCAGGTCGTCGGGCATTTTGGTGGAACCGTCCACCGGGACATTCCGGAAGCCCACGCTTCCGCTCCGGTGAACCATGTAGAAGCGGGTTTCTGTGTAGTTGTAGTCGCTGTCGCTCCAGGTGCGGATTTTGGCGGCACGGTACCGGATTTGGGCATCCACATCCGCATCGAAGAGCCAGAAGGGCACATAGATTCCCTTGATTTCGTCGATCCGGTTCTGGTCCTTGAACACCTTGGGTAGCAGCCGCTTTCCTGTCAGGTGCCTTTTCAGCCCGGCCTTTGCCGCCTCCTTATCCAGCTTGAAGGGAATCACCAGATCCGGCTTCAGGTCGCCGGAGAACCGGCCCATGAGCACCACCGGATTGCCGCAGAAGGGGCAGCTGGTGGCGGCGGTGCTGGCATCGGCCACAATCTCGCCGCCGCAGGACCGGCACGAAAAGGTGCCCAGACTCTCCGTCTCCCCCTCCTGCCAGTCCTGGCCTGCTCCGGTTTCCCACTCCATGTGGTCCTCCTGCTGGCTTTGCAGAGCCTCATCGTAGCCCTGAAGGGCCTCCATTTCAAATTCCGTGTCGCAGAAGGGACACTTCATCTTCTGAAGGCCGCTGTCAAAGGCAATGGCACCGCCGCAGCAGGGGCACTTGTATTCCTGAAGGGTTTTCATGGCACTCACCTCTTTGTGGGATTTTCTTGGATTTTCCCGGGATTATCCTTTGTCGTTGTCGTCAAAAATATCACCGCACTCCGGGCAGAATTTGGGGGGATGGCGGGGGTCAGGGGGCTGCCAGCCACACTTGTCGCACCGATATAAGGGGGCACCCTCCGGTTTTTTGGCACCGCAGTTGGGGCAGAATTTCCCCTGGTTCACAGCCCCGCAGCTGCACTTCCAGCCCTGGGAGGCTGCCGGCCTGGGGGAGCCGCAGTTTTGGCAGAATTTTCCGGTGGCGGTATTGCCGCAGCTGCACTTCCAGGAATCCCCCTGGGGCGGCTGGGGCTGGGGCTGCTGGGCCTGTTGCTGCTGACCCATGGCATAGAGGTTCTGGGCGTTCATAGCGCCTCCGGCATTCATAGCCATGCCCATGCCCAAAAAGCCCGTCATGGCTCCTGCGGAGTTCCCTGCTGCCGTCTTCATGGCCTCGGACTGGGCTCCTACCAGGGTAGCTGCCGCCATGGTGGGGTCCCGGAGGATGGCGGTACGCTGGGCCTCCTTGATCATCTGGGCGTCTTCCTCCGGCAGGGTGACAGAACCCAGGGCGATGCTTACAACTTTCAGGCCCCGCAATGCTCCCCACTTCTCCGACAAAGTGGCGTTCATGGCGTTTTCCAGGTCGGTATTGTGGGCTACAATCTGGTTGGGCCGCAGCTCCATGTCGGACAGCCGTCCGAAAGCCGGCTGCAAGGCGCTGATAAACTCGGTTTTCAGCTGGCTGTCAATCTCCGCCCGGGTGTAGTCCCCCTCCACGTTGCCGCACACGTTGGTATAGAACAGCAGGGGGTCGGCAATCTTATAGGAGTAGACACCGGAGCAGCGGACGGACACGTCCACATCCAGGCCGATTTTGGAGTCCACCACCCGGAAGGGGATGGGGTTGGGGGTGCCGAACTTGTTGTCCAGCAGCTCCTTGGTGTTGATGTAGTACACCCGCTGATCCTT
>DVFK01000016.1 GCA_018713285.1 Candidatus Faecousia excrementigallinarum | reverse complement strand
CCAGGCTTACTTCCAGTACGACTCCAAGAAGACCGGCGGCGTGACCGTTTCCCACCTGCGCTTCGGCGACAGCCCCATCAAGAGCCCCTACTACGTGAACAAGGCTGACTTCGTGGCTTGCCACAACCCCTCCTACATCACCAAGGGCTTCAAGATTGTGCAGGACGTAAAGCCCGGCGGCGTGTTCCTCATCAACTGCCAGTGGAACATGGAGGAGCTGGAGCATCACCTGGATGCCGCTTCCAAGCGCTACATTGCCAACAACAACATTCAGCTCTACACCATCAACGCCATTGACCTGGCTATCAAGGTGGGCATGGGCAAGCGTACCAACACCATCCTGCAGTCCGCTTTCTTCGCTCTGGCCAAGGTTATGCCCAGCGAGGAAGCCATCGGCTACATGAAGGCCGCTGCTGAGGCCTCCTACCTGAAGAAGGGCCGGGATGTGGTTGAGAAGAACTGGGATGCCATCGACGCCGGTGCTACCGCCTTCGTGAAGGTGGACGTGCCTGCTTCCTGGGCTACTGCCGAGGACAAGGTGGTTGACCACACTCTGGAAGGCCGGGAGGACACCGTCAAGGTGGTCAAGAACATCCTCACCCCCGTGGGCAAGATGGACGGCTCCAGCCTGCCTGTTTCCGCCTTCACCGACTACGCCGACGGCCAGTTTGCTCTGGGCGCTTCCGCCTACGAGAAGCGTGGCGTTGCCGTGACTGTTCCCACCTGGGATCAGACCAAGTGTATCCAGTGCAACAGCTGTGCTTATGTCTGCCCCCATGCTACCATCCGTCCCTTCGCACTGACTGAGGAAGAGGCTGCTGCCGCTCCCGCCGGTGCCAAGATTGTTCCTGTGAAGGCCGGCAAGGGCAAGGGTGTTTACACCTTCTCCATGGCCGTTTCTCCCCTGGACTGCATGGGCTGCGGTGTCTGCGTTGGCGTATGTCCCGTGGGCGCTCTGACCATGGTTCCCCAGGAGCAGGAAGCTGCCCAGCAGGATGTGTTCAACTACATGGTCTCCAAGGTCTCCGAGAAGCCCGAGCTGCAGGATAAGTCCGTGAAGGGCAGCCAGTTCCGCAAGCCCCTGCTGGAGTTCTCCGGCTCCTGCGCCGGCTGTGCCGAGACCAGCTACGCCCGTCTGATCACTCAGCTGTTCGGCGACCGGATGTATATCTCCAACGCCACCGGCTGCTCCTCCATCTGGGGCGGTCCTGCTGCTACCTCTCCCTACTGCGTAAACGAGGATGGTCACGGTCCCGCATGGTCCAACTCCCTGTTCGAGGACAACGCTGAGCACGGCCTGGGTATGTACACCGCACAGGCAGTTCTCCGTGAGTCCCTGAAGAACAAGGTCATGAAGGTCATGGAGTCCACCTCCTCCCAGGAGCGGAAGGATGCCTGCCAGGCTTGGCTGGACACCTTCAACAACGGCGAGGCCAACAAGGCTGCCACCAAGGCACTGGTTGCCAACCTGGAAGCCAATGTGTGCTGCGACACCGTGAAGGACATCCTGAGCCAGAAGGAGTACCTGTCCAAGAAGTCCATCTGGATCTTCGGCGGCGACGGCTGGGCCTATGATATCGGCTTCGGCGGCGTGGACCACGTGCTGGCTTCCAACAAGGATGTCAACATCTTCGTGTTCGACACCGAGGTTTACTCCAACACCGGCGGACAGGCTTCCAAGGCTTCCAACATCGGTCAGGTTGCTCAGTTCGCTGCCTCCGGTAAGGAGACCAAGAAGAAGTCCCTGGCTGAGATCGCTATGTCCTACGGCTATGTGTACGTGGCTCAGATCGCCATGGGCGCTAACCAGGCTCAGACCATCAAGGCCATCACCGAGGCTGAGGCTTACAACGGACCTTCCCTGGTCATCGGCTACGCTCCCTGTGAGATGCACTCCATCAAGGGCGGCATGATGAACTGCCAGGCTGAGATGAATAAGGCTGTGGACTGCGGTTACTGGAACCTGTTCCGGTTCGATCCCACCAAGGAGACCGGCAAGTTCACTCTGGACTCCAAGGCTCCCAAGGGCGGCTATCAGGAGTTCCTGATGAACGAAGCCCGTTACAGCCGTCTGACCCGTGAGTTCCCCGAGCGTGCAACCGATCTGTTCGCCAAGAACGAGGCTGCTGCCAAGGAGCGTTACGAGCATCTGCTGAAGCTGGTTGAGGTCTACAAGGACTAATTCCCAATAACAAACCGCCCCTGGTTTCCCAGGGGTGGTTTTTTCTAAGAGGTTAAGTTTATGCTTTGTACTGTCGTAGATATCCGGGGAGACTATGCCCTGGTCCGCTATACCGACACCGGGGTGGAGTCTGAGGTGGCTCTGGCCCTTCTGCCCTTTGGGGTGGACATCGGGGACGCCCTGAAGTTTGAAAATTACGAATTTTCCTGGGTGTAACACCTCTTGTGTTGCATTCTTCCCTTTTTTGTGGTAAACTATTTAGAAAAGAGGGAGGGATGGCCATGCAGATTCAGGAATCCGGGGAGATGTACCTGGAAACCATTTATATTCTTACCCAACAAAAAGGCCATGTCCGCTCCGTGGACATCAGCGAGTATATGAATTACAGCAAGCCCAGCGTCAGCCGGGCGGTGGGAATTCTCAAATCCGGCGGCTACATTCAGGTGGAGGCAGACGGCTCCATTCTCCTGACGGAAACAGGGCTGGAAATTGGGAAGAAAATCTATCAGCGCCACACCCTTTTGACCAAGGTGCTGATTCAGCTGGGTGTCAGCCCGGAGCAGGCGGCAGAGGATGCCTGCAAAATGGAACACGCCATCAGCGATGAAACCTTCCAGGCGCTGCAGCGGCATCTGCATATGGAAAAATGAAAAGCTGGAATTGGGAAATCCCAATTCCAGCTTCTTTTTATACCTTTGCTTCCGTCTGATTGGTGATAATCTCACAATGGTTTTCCACCACGGAATTTTCCAGAATAATCTCCCCGATGGAGTCTGCCTGGATTTTGCCCTCTGCCGGGTTCTTCACCGAGTCGATGTGGCCCCGCACATCCGCCTCCACCTGGGAGTACTCAAAGGACAGGTCCGTCCCCTCCATGGTGCAGTTGATGAGCTTCAGATTCTTGCAGTAGCACAGGGGCTGGGTGCCCGTAATGTGGCAGTTGATAAAGGTCAGGCCATCGGAATACCAGCCCAAATACTCGCCCTTTACCTGACAGTTCCGCACCGTCACATTCTCTGCGTGCCAGAAGGCATCCTTGGTGTCCAGGATAGAGTCGGTGATGGTGACGTTTTTGGTGTATTGGAAGGAGTATTTTCCCTTCATTCTCAGCCGGTCAATCTGCAAATCCTGGCTGTCCAGGAATATGTACTCAGAGGTAATGTCGCAGTCGGCAATCTGAATTCCCCGGCACTTCCAGCCAAACTCCGGAGACTCCGCCCGGGTGTTGGCGACCGCCACATCCCGGCACTCCCGCAGGCACTTGATGCCCCCCAGGTAGCTTCCATAAATCTTTCCCTCTTTGGCATACCAGATGGCTGCCCGGCAGCCGGTGTCCATGGTGCAGTCCCCCAGGGTAAAGCCCTCCACGTGCCAAAGGGGATACCGAAGAGAGAAGCTGCAATTCTCCAAAGTCACATTTCTGGCCTCTTTCAGGGCGGACTCTCCATCCGCCGGGCCTTCAAAGCGGCAGTTTGCCACCGTGGTATCCTGCAAATTATACAAGGCTCTCTCTTCGTCAAATACCTGATTTTCGATTTTCATTCTGAATCCTCCTCGATTCCCTGCATTTCCAAAAGTTCCAATACCTGCTGTCCCCGCTGGGTAAGACCGATACTGCCATGGACGGGATACCCCACATAGGCGCTCATATCGGCACCTTTCAGGGGCGCATCATAGGAAATATCAATCAGCCCCCGCTTTTCCAGGCACTGCAATATCAGGCTGTATTCCTCCCGGGAAAGGGTGGAATCCTCCAGATAAACCGGCACCATATCCTCCCGGCGGCGGGCAACCGGCAAAAAGGAATACTGCCCCAGGGTTTGCAGAACACCCATTTCTCCGGCGGTCAGCTCCAAAGAAGCGGAACAGCCGGTGCAGCCGCCGCAATTTCCGCCGCAGCCTCCGCAGGAATGTGGATTCCCCATAGACATTCTCCTTTTTGAAAGTTTTTCTTATTATACCCCTTTCTTTTATGGTGTGCAAGCCCTTTTTCGATGGATAAGCCCCAAAGCCCTTTGGTATCCTTTTTTCCAGGAGGGATGCAACCATGAAGAACAAACGTCTGCAACTCATCTTTTGCCTTGCCCTGCCTCTGGCGGTGGGCTTGGCCGCTTCCTGGGTCAGCGGCGGCTCAGAACTATATGACAAGCTGATTCTGCCCCCACTGTCTCCCCCCAGCTGGGTGTTTCCGGTGATGTGGACAGCTCTGTATCTGCTCATGGGCTATGCCTCATACCTGGTCCTCACCTCCGGGATGGACAAGTCGGTAGTGAATCCTGCCCTGGGGGCTTATCTTGTGCAGCTGTTTTTTAATTTTCTCTGGCCGGTGGTATTTTTCGGACTGGTCCGCTTTGCCGCCGCTCTTTTGGTTTTGGTCCTTTTGTGGATTGCCATTTTCATCACCATCCGGCGGTTTTTCCCCATCTCCCCACTGGCGGGAAAGCTCCTGATTCCCTACCTGATTTGGGTGAGCTTTGCCGGATACCTGAACGCCGGTGTGTGGCTTCTGAATCAATCCAATCCTTTTCTATAATAAAAACCGGGAAACCACGGAAAAAGTTGTTGCATTTCCGAGGGAATTGTGGTATACTACACCGTGTGTCCGGCGTCGGGCCTCTCTATTGGGATGTCGCCAAGGGGTAAGGCACCAGACTTTGACTCTGGCATTCGTAGGTTCAAATCCTGCCATCCCAGCCATTTGATCCGCTAGCTCAGTTGGCAGAGCAACTGCCTTTTAAGCAGTGGGTCCGGGGTTCGAATCCCCGGCGGGTCACCAAAAATCGACAAGCACCTTTTGGGGCTTGTCGATTTTTACTTATTCACTCTTCACTTTTCACTCTTCACTAAATTTGCAGGGTCGATTTTTGGAAGTGAATAAGTAATAGAGAATAGTGAAGAAGTATTTTTTAACCTGGATAAGCATGCAGTGCCTATCCAGGTTTTGTTATTTTTTCAGCCGTCCATATTGTTTGAGATAGAAAATCAGAGACAGTAAGCCGGGTATGGCGATGTAGAGGAGCAGTGCTCCGACGGAAGCCTTGGCAACAGCATCCACATCTTCACAGGACAGGGCAACTGCCACATAGAGCACTGTGATAGGCAAAGCAAGCATCCCCAGGATTTTGTGAGCCAGGTTCCAGGTGGGTTCGTCCAGCACCGTCCAGGGCAGCCGCAGCCCTGTGTGCCGCTGGAAAGGAAGCCTGGGAGAGATGGCGCCAAAAAAGAGGAACAGGCAGGAAAAGAGTCCCACCAGGAGCCACTTCTCCTGGGTCTGGGAGAAAACCACCCTTTCCGTTCCCACAAGGACGCTCAGCACCACAAGACCGACAAAGAGCACGCCGTCAAAAACCGTAACCACCTTTAATAGCCGGTTTTGGGTCGGAGTCATCGTCCCCTGGCTCAGAAGGGACAGGTTCCGGTAGAGAATCCCCAGGGCCAGCAGGACACACACACCCACGGAAACGGCAGAAACCACAGGGTTCTTCACCGCCAGGGCGATGCCCAGGGCCAGGAAGGAAAGAAAGAGGATCATTCCTCGCTGCCGTCCTTCCAAAGCCATCTTTTCCAGCTCCCGGTTCCGCTCTGCCAGCGCCTCATTCACCCTTGCCAGCTCTGCCGCCAGGTTTTCCCCTTGCTGGGGGGTGTCCAGCAGAATCTCCACCGACACCTCCAGCACCTGAGAAAGACGCACCAGCGCCTGGGCATCCGGCACCGACAGGTTCTTTTCCCATTTGGACAGGGTCTGCCGGACCACGGGAATCTGGGCGGAAAGCTGCTCCTGGGTAAGTCCCCGGGCTTTCCGGTATTTCTGAATGTTATCTCCCAACATTGCGGTATCACCATCCTTGCCGTCATTATAAGATGGATGCCCAATCTTGTAAAGCAACAGCTTTTAACACCGGAAAAATACCCCGGAGCCGAAGGACTTTCCTTGGCTCCGGGGTGTGTTTTATCCCAGGTAGGTGTATCCGGCGGCTTCCACCGCTGCTTTCAGCTCCCCCTGGGGGATTTCCCGGGTGGATTCCACCGTGGCGGTGCCGGCCACATGGTCGGCGGTGACGGAGGTCACCCCATCAATGGCAGACAGGGCCTTTTCCACATGGGCCTTGCAATGGGTACACATCATGCCTTCGATTTTTACCGTTACTTTCATGGTTTCATTCTCCTTTTTGGGTTGGATTATGGTATTTTCCCGGGGTTTTGCCCCGATTTTGGCGAAGTTCAGCCGAAGGGCGTTGCTGACCACGCAGAAGCTGGAAAGGCTCATGGCCGCCGCTCCAAACATGGGAGTCAGCTCCCAGTGGAAGATGGGCAGGAACACACCGGCAGCCAGGGGGATCCCCAGCAGGTTATAGAAAAACGCCCAGAAGAGATTTTCGTGGATGTTCCGCAGGGTGGCACGGCTGAGCTTCACAGCGGAAACCAGCTGGCTCAGGCTGGAGTTTACCAGCACCACATCCGCAGAGTCAATGGCCACATCCGCACCGGCGCCGATGGCCACACCCACATCCGCCGTAGCCAGAGCCGGGGCATCGTTGATGCCGTCTCCCACCATGGCAACCTTCCCCTGCTTTTGAAGATTCTCCACTGCCTGGGCTTTTCCGTCCGGCAGCACATTGGCAACCACCCGGTCCACCCCGGCCTGCTTGCCCACGGCCTCCGCAGTTCTGGTGTTATCCCCGGTGATCATCACCACCTGGATGCCCATGGTTTTGAGCTCAGAAATAGCCTGGGCGCTGTCCGGCTTCACCGGGTCGGCTACGGCAATCACCCCTGCAAGAACCCCATCACAGGCAAAGTACAAAGGTGTCTTTCCCGCCTGGGAAAGGGCATCCGCCTGAAGTCGGGCTTTTTCTTCCAGGGGGGCAAAGTCCCGGATAAAGTCCGGCTTTCCGGTGGCAACAGCCTTTCCCTGCCAACGCCCTGTCAGGCCGTTGCCCGGGTACACCCGGAAGTCCTCCACCGGGGCAATGTCCAGGTTTCTTTCCGCCCCCTCCTGCAAAATCGCCTTGGCAAGGGGGTGTTCGCTGCCCTTTTCCAGGGAACAGGCCAGCTGCAAAAGGGCGGTCTCCTCCCAGCCTCCCAGGGGAATCACGTCCGTTACCTTGGGTGAGCCTTGGGTGATGGTTCCGGTTTTGTCCAGGGCCACGGTGTGAATTCTTCCCATCATCTCCAGAGCCGGGGCGTTTTTGAACAGGATGCCATTTCTGGCACCCAGTCCGCTGCCCACCATCACCGCCACCGGAGTTGCCAGCCCCAGGGCACAGGGACAGCTGATCACCAGCACCGTGATAGCCCGGGACAGAGCATCGCTCAAAGGTGCTCCCACAATCAGCCATACAGCCAGGGTCACAAGGGAAATTCCCAGCACCGTGGGGACGAAAATCCCTGCCACCCGGTCCGCCACCTTGGCAATGGGGGCTTTGGTAGCGGAAGCATCGGACACCATGCGGATAATCTGGGACAAGGTAGTATCCTCCCCTACCCGCAGGGCCTTGCATTGGATGTAGCCGGTCATATTGATACAGGCGGCATAGACCCGGTCTCCCTCCTGCAAGTCCACCGGGATGCTCTCCCCGGTGAGGGCGGACTGATCCACGGCACACTGGCCCTTTACAATCTCCCCATCCACGGGAATCCGACCGCCGGGACGGACCACAAAGATGTCTCCCACTTTCAGCTTCTCAATGGGAATCTCCTGCTCCTTGCCATCCACCAGCACCACCGCCGTCTGGGGTGCCAGGGCCATCAGCCCTTCCAGGGCCTTGGTGGTCTTACCCTTGGCCCGGGCTTCCAGGAGCTTGCCCAGGGTAATGAGGGCCAAAATCATGGCGGCGGACTCAAAGTACAGCCCATGAAGCATATGGGCAGCCTTCTCCGCCTCTCCTGCCGCTTCTGCGCCAGCCATGGCGAACACCAGCACCGTGCTGTAAGCATAGGACACGCCAGCCCCCAGCGCCACCAGGGTGTCCATATTGGGAGCACCGTGGAGAAGGCTCTTAGAGCCGTTGATAAAGAACCGCTGGTTAATCACCAGAATGATGCCGGAAAGGAGCAGCTGGGCAATTCCCGAGGCGGTGCTGCTCTTTTCCAAAAATGCAGGCAGGGGCACATCCCACAGCATCCGCCCCATGGACAAATACATGAGAATCCCCAAAAACACCAAAGAGGCAATCAGCCGGGCAGGAAGATTCCCGGCGGCCTTCTCTGCCTTCGGGGCTTCCCGCTTTTCCGCCCCCTTGGTGCTGGCCTGGTACCCGGCCTTTTCCACCGCAGAAATGACTTCCTGGGGCGAAACCTGCCCTTCCACGGTCATGTCCCCGGTGAGGAGGTTCACAGAGCAATCCGTCACCCCCGGCACAGACCGGGCGGCCTTCTCCACCCGGGCACTGCAGGCGGCGCAGGTCATGCCCTTCACCTTATAGTGTTCCATGGTATCCCTCCTATTTCATCAGCTTCTGGAGGGTGCCCATCAGCTCGTCGATGACCTCCAGCTGGTCATTCTGAATGTCCCGCACCACGCAGCTGCGGATATGGGCCTCCAGCAGCTCCCGGTTGAAGCTGTTGATGGCGGCAGAGGCGGCGGCGGACTGAATCAGAATATCCGTACAGTAGGCATCCCCCTCCACCATATTGCGGATGCCCCGAATCTGGCCTTCCAGACGGTTCAGGCGATGAATCAGCTTTTTCTTCTGTTCTTCCTGCCGCTGGGTGTTCTCATGCAAAGAGCAGCACTTTTCGCAGCTCATAATATCCCTCCTTCATATACCCCCAGGGGGTATATATACCATAGCATAACGCCCACGAAAAAGCAAGCCCTTTCCGACTTTTTTTCGGAACGACTTTTCTTTTTCGTGGGCTGGAACTTGCTACGCCAATGTGAAGACAGGCCTGCACTGTCCTACCGGGCTGTCGTTGTCATTGTAAAGGGTACCTCCATGGAGTCTTTCCAGCATGGCGTGGGTCTGTCGGTTTTCATAGCCCAGCTGGCGGAAAATCTCTCCGATGAGCAAGGGCCACAGGTTTTCTGTGCCGTCGGCCAGCTTCAAAGAGATACCCAGTCCCTCCTTTTTCATGCCGATACCGTAGACACCGTTGGCACCTCCCTTGGCCACCAGGTTGGGATCGTGGTTAATGAGGGAGCAGAGGTAACCGGTGCCCCGCATCATGTGGGGATACCGGTGGATTCTGGGGACGAAGGTTTTGGCTGCCATTTGGAGCGTCTCATCTTCGATACAGTCCGGGCAGGCCAGGTTTTTGAAGGCAACGGCAATGTTCTTCATAGGCACCGCAAACACCGGTACGCCGCAGCCGTCCACCCCCAGCCCCACCTGCTCCCTGGGGTACTGGGAAAGCACCGCCACGGTGCGAAGAATCTCCTGCTGGGCGGCAGACTCCATTTTCCAGTAGTCCCGGATGTGCTCCGGGCCCAGAGCCTTTTGCAGCAGCATGGCACCTGTATGCTTGCCGCTGCAATTATGGTACAGCTTATGAGGGGGCAGGCTCCGGCGGATTCGCTCCTCGTTGGCCTCCCGGCTGCCGGGCACCGTGGGCTTCATAATCAAATCCTCCGGATTCATGCCGGTTTTGGCAAAAATGGACCGAAGGGCGGCGATATGGAAATCCTCCCCTAAGTGGGAACCGGCAAAAATCACCGTTTCCTCCTCTGTCAGGCCATATTGCTGATCCAATCCCCGGGCAATCACCGGCAGAGCCTGGAGAGGCTTGGAAGCAGAGCGGTAAAACACCACCTGCTTCGGGTCTCCCACAGAAGCCACCACCCGGTTGTCCTTGTCCACCACGCAGACATAGCCGTGATGGACCAAATCCAGAATTTCTCCCCGGTATTCCTCCGCCAGCACCGGCGCTACGGTTTGCATATTCATAACCTCTTTTCAAAAAATCAGCAGCCGGAAAAATCCGGCTGCGAAAACAACACCACAACATAGTTATCATAACACAAGTGCTTTCCATATGTCAATCATTTCCAGGGAAAAATCTGGTATTTCTCTCTTTTGCACCATTTTTGCGGAACATTTTTATGGGACATTCCCTATTGCAAAGAACGAAGCTCCATGCTATCATTTAGGTACAAAGAGGTGATACCAATGATTTAGTCACCCCAGATTCCTATGAAAAAAGGAATCGAAAGACAGATCTTTCCAGTTTCTTCCGATTACATAAATTTCTCTGAAACGACAATAAAGGAATTGGGTACGGGAGCAATTCACAGCTATTGATTTTGCGGAAGGTCGTGTCTTGAATCTGTAGAAAGAGAGGTTAACCAATGATGTTAGATACCAAGATTGCACAGAAATAACCCTTGGCTGTTGGAGAATCGAAAGATTCCGCAGTCAAGGGTTATTTCTTTTTTATGCCGCCCGGGGGCGGTTTTTTGCTTTACAAATCCAGCTTCAAATCGTTCTCTTTGATCCAGCCCCACTTCCGCAGCACCTGGCAGAACACCGTGGAAAGCACCGCCGGGAGGACAAAGCAAATCAGCGCCATCCCGATCCAGTCCATGGGGGTGATGGCGGCTTTCACACCGGAGGCCACATCATTCACCCAGCCGGTATAGACACCAATCTGCCCCACGAAGCCGCAGGTACCCATGCCGGAGGACACGGCGGCACCGTTCATCTCCAGCCGGAACAGGCAGGTAGCCAGAGGGCCGGTGATGGCAGAAGCCAGGGTGGGAGGAATCCAGATTCTGGGGTTTTTCACAATGTTGGGCATCTGGAGCATGGAGGTTCCCACGCCCTGGGCCACCAGTCCGCCCCAGCGGTTTTCCCGGAAGCTCATCACGGCGAAGCCCACCATCTGGGCACAGCAGCCTGCCACCGCAGCGCCGCCTGCCAGTCCGGTGAGGGAAAAGGCAGCGCAGATGGCGGCGGAACTGATGGGGAGGGTCAGGGCAATGCCCACAATCACCGACACCAGCACACCCATGAGGAAGGGCTGCAGCTCCGTGGCCCACATGACTGCCTGTCCCACGGCGTAAGCACCGGCACCGATGGGAGCCGCCACCAGGTAAGCAAAGCCGATGCCCACCAGAATGGTCACAATGGGGGTCACCAGCAAATCAATCTTGGTTTCCTTGGACACCAGCTTGCCGAACTCCGAGGCTACCACCGCCACAAAGTACACGGAAAGGGGGCCTCCGGCCCCGCCCATGGCGTTGGCGGCAAAGCCCACAGGAATGAGGGAAAACAGCACCAGATTGGGCGCATGGAGGGCATAGCCGATGGCAACGGCAATTCCCGGCCCCACCATGGCGCTGGCAAGACCGCCGATGGTGTAGGACACCGCCCCTTCCCCTTTTCCGATGGTCACCAGGGTTGCCTGGAGAAAGCCGATTCCCAGCTGCTTGCCCAGAGTGTCCAGAATGGTACCCACCAGCAAAGTGCAGAACAGCCCCTGGGCCATGGCGGACAGGGCGTCAATGCCATAGCGCTTCCCGGAAAAAATAATGTCCTTTCTTTGAAAAAACTCCCGGATTTTAACCATTACATCCACTTCTTTCCAATGTCTCCTCTTGCAAAAAAGGTTCGGAGGCACCCCCGAACCCATCAATGTTACTATATCATAATCACAAAATTGTGTCAACAGAAAACCCCCTTCAAAAATCTGCCATTTTCACAAATTGGCCGTCCAAAGCTCGTGCAGCCTGCCCGGTTGCACGCCGGGGATTTTCGTTGTATAATACAGGTAATAAGAGGTGTGTTTTCAACCGACAGCCCTCTTACACAGCCTTTCCTTTCGGTTCTCTCCTTGTGTAAATATTCATGCTCTTATGGAAGTACCTCAAATTTTGTCAGGGAATAGGCTGTGAGATTCCGCAGAACAGGAGGTTAACCAATGATAGAACCCAACAACGAAGAGAGATAACCCTTGGTGTCCATTGTGGTCAGGTGGTACACCAAGGGTTATTTCTTTGCTCCGGGGTGCCCCCGGTGGCAATTTCGCACGAAAATCTTCTGCAAATCGTTACTGCCCCTCCAGCGCCCGGTATCGTTACTGCGGTGCAGTAGGTGCTTAGGACAAAGCCCCCCTTGCCAAAGGGGGGTGCCTCGGCACCGCCGAGGCGGGGGGATTCCGAGGGTAACGGGTTTCCACATTGGTTTGTACCATAAGGAAGTGCCTGCTGTGAATCCCTCAGTCGCCTTCGGCGCCAGCTCCCAATGGCCGGGAGCCTTTTTTACTTTTCCTGTTGACTTTTTCCCCGGGATAGGCTATACTGGTGTTAACCAATTAAACGCTTGCTTAATTGTTTAATCGAAAGGAGCCATTCCCCATGAAAAAGACCTACAAAATTCAGGTAGATTGTGCCAACTGCGCCAACAAGGCAGAATTGGCTGCCCAGAAGACCCCCGGTGTGAAAAGCGCCACGGTGAACTTTATGATGCAGAAGCTGATTGTGGAATTTGAAGAAACCGCCAATCCCCAGGAGGTTTTTGAGGTGCTCCGGAAAAATTGCCGGAAAGCCAGCCATGACTTTGAATTTCTTGGATAAAATGGGGTGATTTCATGACCAGAAAGCAGAAAATCATGCTTCTGCGGATTCTTCTGACCCTGTGCCTCACCATTCCCCTTTCCTTTGTTCCGGCAGAAGGGGTGACAAAGCTGCTTTTGTACCTTGTCCCCTATCTGCTCATTGGCTATGACATTCTCTGGGAGGCTGGGATTGGGGTTGCCCATGGGCAGCTGCTGGACGAGAACTTTCTCATGGCGGTAGCTACGGCGGGAGCCCTCCTGATCGGCTTCACCCGGACGGGAGATTACCTGGAAGCCATTGCCGTCATGCTCTTTTATCAGGTGGGTGAGCTGTTCCAGAGCTACGCCGTGGGAAAGAGCCGGAGAAACATTGCGGCTCTCATGGACATCCGCCCGGACTATGCCAACATCCGGGTAGATGGGGTATTGGTTCAGGCCGACCCGGAGGAGGTTGCCGTTGGCAGCATCATTGTGGTAAATCCCGGAGAGAAGGTGCCCATTGACGGCACCGTGGTATCCGGCACCTCCACCCTGAACACCAGCGCTCTCACAGGAGAGAGCCTGCCCCGGGAGGTGCAGCCGGGGGATGAGATTATCAGCGGCTGCATTAACCTTTCCGGTGTGCTGGAAATCCGCACCACCCGGGAGTTCGGGGACTCCACCGTATCCAAGATTCTGGATTTGGTGGAAAACGCCACCTCTGCCAAGTCCAAATCCGAGCATTTTATCTCCAAATTTGCCCGGTACTACACCCCCATCGTCTGCGGCGCAGCCCTGGCTCTGGCGGTACTGCCGCCCCTTGTTCGGATGCTGTTCCTGTCCCTCAGCCCCGACTGGTGGGACTGGGTGTATCGGGCCCTGACATTCTTAGTCATCAGCTGTCCCTGCGCCTTGGTCATCAGCATTCCCCTAAGCTTCTTTGCCGGAATTGGCGGCGCCAGCCGGGAGGGAATTCTGGTGAAGGGCTCCAACTATCTGGAAGCCCTGGCCCAGGCGGAGACGGTGGTATTTGACAAGACCGGCACCCTCACCACAGGCGAATTCTCTCTGGCGGGGATTTATTTCAACACCCTGCCGGAGGAAACCCTCCTTACCTATGGGGCCCTGGCGGAAAGCGCTTCTTCTCACCCCATCAGCAAAAGCATTGTAAAGGCCTACGGGAAGCCCCTGGATGAAAACCGGGTGGAGAATATCCAGGAGCAAAGCGGCCTGGGTGTCACCGCCCTGGTGGATGGAATTCCCGTAGCCCTGGGCAGTCCCCGGCTCATGGCCTCTCTGGGACTACGCTGCCCGGAACTGCCCCAGCCGGGAACGGCGGTGCATATGGCGGTGAACGGTGCTTACGCTGGGTGCTTCCTGATTGCCGACCAGCCCAAGGCCACCGCCAAAGCTGCCCTTGCCGATCTGAAAGCCGCAGGCGTGAAGCAGACCATTATGCTCACAGGAGATTCCGATGCCATTGCCCGGGATGTGGGCAAGCGTCTGGGAGTAACGGAGGTTTACAGCCAGCTGCTGCCGGGGGATAAGGTGCAGAAGGTGGAAGCCCTCCTTTCCCGGAAGTCCCCCAAGTCTACCCTGGTCTTTGTGGGAGACGGCATCAATGACGCCCCGGTGCTGGCAAGAGCGGACATCGGCATTGCCATGGGAGCCATGGGCTCCGATGCGGCCATTGAAGCGGCGGACATTGTGCTCATGGACGACAATCCCCAAAAAGTTGCCCTGGCCATGAAAATCTGCCGGAAAACCATGGCCATCGTCCGGCAGAATGTGGTGTTTGCCATTGGGGTAAAGCTTTTATGCTTGCTGCTGGGAGCTCTGAATCTTGCCGGGCTGTGGCTTGCCATCTTTGCGGATGTGGGAGTCATGGTGCTGGCGGTGCTTAACGCCATGCGGGCTCTCTCCACCCGGAACCTGTAACAAGGAGGTTTGCTATGTATCCCCTTCCCCACGATCACGGTCAGGCCATGGAGCAGCTGGCCCATATGCCAAAGCCGGAGGATTTTCAAGCCATTTCCCGATACTTTACCCTCCTGGGGGACAGCAGCCGGGTGCGGATTTTCTGGGTGCTGTGCCACTGTCAGGAATGTGTCACCAACCTGTCCGTCATGGTGGAGATGTCCGCTCCGGCGGTGAGCCACCACCTTCGGCAGCTGAAAAACGCCGGACTGGTGGAAAGCCGCCGGGAGGGCAAGGAGGTCTACTACACCGCCGCCCATACCCCTGTCGCCCGGCTTCTCCACGACGCCATCGAAGAAATGGAGCAGATTACCTGCCCCGGAAGATAGTGAAACACCGCCCCGGATTGGCTTTTGCCAATCCGGGGCGGTGTTTGCGTTGTGTGTTAACTCTCTGCTTTTCCCTGGCGGTACAGTTCCAGCACCTCCTGAGAGGGAGCTTTGGTGGCAAGGCTCACGAAAATCGCTGCCAGCAGGCCCAGAAGGAAGCCGGGGATAATCTCGTAAACGCCTGTGCTCTTGAAGAACACCAGCCAGCCGATATCTCCCAAAGCCCCGGCGGCGATACCAGCCAAAGCCCCGGCAAAATTCAGACGCTTCCAGTAAAGGCTCAGCATAATCACCGGCCCGAAGGCGGCGCCGAATACGCCCCAGGCGTTTTCCACCAGGGCCATCACCGTGCCGGAGGCGGGGTTGGCGGCGATGGCCACCGCCACCAGGGCAATGATGACCACCACAATCCGTCCCGCCCAGAGCATCTCCCGGTCGGAGGCCTTTTGGCGGAACACCGGCTTATACACATCGCTGGCAAAGGCGGAGGCAGAGGCCAGAAGCTGGCTGTCTGCCGTGGACATGGCGGCGGCCGAGATGGCAGAGAGCAAAATCCCGGAAATCACTGCCGGAAAGATTTTCCGCACCATGAGGATGAACACCGTGGAGCTGTCCTCCAGCTCTCCCAGGAACATCCGCCCCACCACGCCGGTGAGCACCGACATGAGAAGAATAATCACCGTCCAGCTGATGCCGATGACGCTGGATTTTTTCAGCTCCCGGTCAGACCGGAGGGACATAAACCGAATGATGATATGGGGCATTCCAAAGTACCCCAAGCCCCAGCCCAGGCCGGAGACGATCTCCTGCCAGGAGGTGTTCATAGAAAAGTACCCCTGGGGCAGTGCCGCCGGATTCAACTCCCCGGAAAACACCGTGAGCACAAAAATCGGGGCAATGAGCAAAGCTCCCAGCATGAGAAGTCCCTGGAAAAAGTCCGTCCAGCAAACTGCCGAGAAGCCTCCCATGAAGGTGTAGCCCACAATCACCACCGCCGCAAAGTACATGGCCGCCTGGGCGTCCACCCCCATTACCGTATGGAAAAGGGTACCGCAGGCCTTGATGGAGGAGGCGGTGTAGACCGTGTAGGCCACCAGGAAGATGACCGCACACAGCAGCTGCAAGGCCTTACTCCGGGACAGGAACCGGTTGGTCAGGTACTGGGGGATGGTGATGGAATCCCCGGCGGCAATGGAGAACCGGCGCAGCCGGGGGGCTTCCAGCAGCCAGCTGGCGGCGTAGCCCAGTCCCAGTCCCACCGCAATCCAGACCTTACCCAGTCCGGCAACAAAGACGGAAGCAGGCAGACCCATCAGCACCCAGGCACTCATATCCGATGCTCCGGCGGACAGGGCTCCTACCCAGGCTCCCATCTGCCGGTTGCCCAGGAAGTAGGTCTTTTCTCCCCCGCCCTTGGAGCGGAGGAAAAAGAACACCCCGATGCCCAGCATAAACACAAAGTACAGAAGAAAAACCACCATTTCCGTATACGCCATAACCTCTCCCTACCTTTCATGCGATTTTTTCATGTTTCCATGCGGTTTTTAGGTTGGTATGATTATACACCGGAAAAGGGCTCTGTGCAAGGGTTCTTTTCCCATTCCCCGGGAGAAAAAGGGCTTGTCAAGAGGTTGTCTTTTATGCTATTATTTACAAAACAGCATTCATTTTCCGCATGAAAGGAGAAAGGCCCTATGAGCCTACGGAAATATCAGGCTTTTGTGGAGACCGTCCGGCTGGGAAGCCTCACCCGGGCCGCCCAGTCCCTGGGCTCCACCCAATCCCGCATCAGCCACATTCTCTCGGATTTGGAGGAGGAATTTGGCTTTCCTCTGTTAAGCCGCAGCCGCAGCGGCATCCAGCTGACCCAGGCGGGAAAGCTGCTGCTTCCCAGAATGCAGGCCATTTTGCAGGAGGATTCCGCCTTGCAGGCCCTGGCCCGGGACATCCGGCAGGCGGATGCCGGCACCATCCGGCTGGGGGCATTCACCAGCGTGGCAGTCCATTGGCTGCCGGGGATTATCCGGGACTTCCAGGCACGCCATCCCCGGGTGGAGCTGAAGCTGTTCAACGGCGACTATGCAGACATGGAGCGGTGGCTGGAGGAGGGGGAGATTGATGTGGGCTTTGTGACCCTCCCCGCCCCCGGGGCGGTGCGCACCATCCCCCTGGCACAAGACCCTCTGGTGGTAATCCTTCCCCGGGACCATCGGCTGTGCGCTCTGGAGGCCATCCCTCCGGAGGAGCTGCGGGGAGAGGATTTTATCAGCCTGCTGCAAGACTCCGCCCACGACACCCACCGGGCTTTGGACGAGGCGGGAATCTCCCCCCACATCAAGTTCACCACCAAGGACGACTATGCCATTCTTGCCATGGTGGAGCAGGGGCTGGGCATTGCCATTGTGCCCCAGCTGCTGCTGAAAGGCCACCGGGAGGATCTGGCGGTGCGGCCCCTGACTCCCGGCGTCAGCCGCACCATTGCCCTGGCTCTGCCCCACGAAGGAGAAATTCCGGCGGTGGAAGCCTTTTGCCGGAGCGTCACCGCCTGGCTCCGGGAAAATCCCCAATAAAAAAAGGGGCTGCCACGGCAGCCCCAACATAATTATCATATCATACTTATCCCGAAGATACAAGGAGAAATTATCCAAATTATATAGATTCTGCCTTTTATACAAGGAGGAATTGTCAGGTTTATACAACATTCCCTATTGCAAAATCCCACCCCCTGTGCTATCTTATAGTCA
>DVFK01000015.1 GCA_018713285.1 Candidatus Faecousia excrementigallinarum | reverse complement strand
GGGCGGCTGCTACGCTAAGGTTATCAACCTGGACAAGGAGTCCGAGCCCGACATCTACAACGCCATCCGCCGGGATGCTCTGCTGGAGAACGTGACCGTGGACGCCAACGGCGTGTGCGACTTCGCTGACGGCTCCACCACCGAGAACACCCGTGTGTCCTACCCCATCGAGCACATCGAGAAGATCGTGCGCCCCGTGTCCGCCGCTCCCGCAGCCAAGAACGTCATCTTCCTGTCTGCTGACGCTTTCGGCGTGCTGCCTCCCGTTTCCGTGCTGACCCCCGAGCAGGCTCAGTACTACTTCCTGTCCGGCTTCACTTCCAAGCTGGCTGGCACCGAGCGCGGCATCACCGAGCCCACTCCCACCTTCTCCGCTTGCTTCGGCCAGGCTTTCCTGGAGCTGCATCCCACCAAGTATGCAGAGGAGCTGGTAAAGAAGATGGAGGCCTCCGGCGCCAAGGCTTACCTGGTGAACACCGGCTGGAACGGCACCGGCAAGCGTATCTCCATTAAGGATACCCGTGGCATCATCGACGCCATCCTGGACGGCTCCATCCTGAAGGCCGAGACCAAGACCATCCCCTACTTTAACCTCTCTGTGCCCACCGCCCTGCCCGGCGTGGACTCCGGCATCCTGGATCCCCGGGACACCTACGCCGACGCCAAGGAGTGGGATGCCAAGGCTCAGGACCTGGCTGCCCGGTTCATCAAGAACTTCGTGAAGTACACCGGCAACGACGCCGGCAAGGCTCTGGTTGCCGCCGGTCCTCAGCTGTAATCCCAACCCCATAGCATTTTACCCCCCTCCCAATTTCGGGAGGGGGTTTTTTCGTAGTCAAAGGGGTGCATACAATGGGGATGAGGTGATGAAAATGTCCATTGTCCATCCGCCCATTTCCTATGAATCCTGCCGGGAAACCCTAAAGACCCTTGCCGCTGACTGTCCCCAGGCACGGCTTCGGAGTCTGGGCTGTACCCCTTTCCGGCGGCAGGTGTTGGCGCTGAGTATGGGCTTTGGGGAGCGGTCGGTGCTTTTTTCCGCCGCTCACCATGCCAACGAGTGGATTACCGCTTTGGTTCTTCTGGAATTTGCCCGGGACTGTGCCCGGGCCCTGAAAGAAAATGACACCCTTCTGGGGGTATCTGCCAGGGCTTTGGCGGAAGTCTGCACCATCCACCTGGTGCCCCTGGTAAACCCAGACGGGGTGGATCTGGTCACCGGGGCTGTGGCTCCTGACAGTCCCCAGTACGCCCTGGGGGAGAAAATCGCCGTCCATTACCCGGAAATCCCCTTTCCTGAGGGCTGGAAAGCCAACCTTCTGGGGACGGATTTGAACCTGAACTACCCGGCGGGCTGGCGGCAGGCCCGGAAAAACAAGGCACTTTTAGGGGTCACTGCTCCGGCGCCCCGGGACTATGTGGGGAGCAGTCCCCTGAACCAGCCGGAGACCCGGGCCCTGGCGGCCTTTACCCGGGAGGTTCAACCGGAGGTGGTGGTGGCCCTGCACAGCCAGGGGCAGGAGATTTACTGGCAGTACGGCGGTCTGGAAATCCCCGGAGCCCGGGAGTTGGGGAAGGCCCTGGCCCAGGTCAGCGGCTATGCTCTGGCGGACACCCCCTATCTTTCCGCCTTCGCCGGGTACAAAGACTGGTTTATCAAGACCTTCCGCCGCCCCGGCTACACCGTGGAGGTGGGGCTGGGGGAGAACCCCCTGCCCCTTGCCCAATTCCCGGAGATTTACAGAAGCTGCCTGCCTTTGCTTCTTACCGCAGCTTTGGGAAAAATACCTGTTGACAAATGGGGAGAAGGGGTGTAATATAAGCATAGAATTATTTTATTAACTTTTCTTTAGAGAGGTGAGACCCTTGACCCAGCGGGAAAGACAGATATTGCAGCTGATTCAGGCCAACCCCATGATTTCCCAGCAGGAGTTGGCGGAGGCTCTGGGAATCACCCGCTCCTCCGTGGGGGTGCATATCTCCAACCTGTCCAAGAAGGGCTACATCGCCGGGAAAGGCTATGTCCTCCGCTCCGGCAGCTACTGCGTGGTGGTGGGGGGCGTGAATGTGGACATCGGCGGCGCTTCCTTCGGTGCCCTGGTTCCGGCGGACTCCAATCCCGGCCATGTAACCGTGAGCCTGGGGGGTGTGGGACGGAACATTGCCCACAACCTGGCCCTGCTGGGGCAGGAGGTGAAGCTTCTCAGCGCCTTTGGGGAGGACATTCACGGTCAGCAGGTAGCCGCCTCCTGTCAGGAGCTGGGGATTGACGCCAGCCATGTGCTTCGGGTGCCGGGAGGTACCACCTCTACCTACCTGTATATTGCAGACCCCCAGGGGGAGATGGTGCTGGCGGTTTCCGACATGGAAATCTGCAAGCAGATTACCCCCTCGTACCTGGCCGCCAACCTCTCCACCCTGCAAAATGCCCAGGTGGTGGTGACGGACACCAACATCCCCAGAGAATCTTTGGTGTACTTAGCGGAAAACTGCACCGCACCCCTATTCTGCGACCCGGTTTCCACGAAAAAGGCGGAAAAGCTCCTGCCGATCTTACACCGGATTCACACCCTGAAACCCAACCGGGTGGAGGCGGAGCTTCTTTCCGGGGTGACTATTTCCTCCCGGCAGGAGGCGGAAAAGGCCGCCCGGGTGCTGCTGGATAAGGGGGTTCAGCGGGTGTTCCTCTCCATGGGCGGTCAGGGGGTATACGCCGCTGAGGCGGAGAAACAGCTGTGGGTGGATGTGATTCCCGGAAAGATGGTCAGCACCACCGGCTGCGGAGATTCCACCGCCGCCGCTCTGGCCTGGGCCTATATGGAGGGCCTGGAGCTGGAGGAAGCCGCCCTGGCCTGCGTGGCCGCCGGTTCCATCACCATGGAATCGATTGAGACCATCAACCCCGCCATGAGCAGTACGCTGCTTCAGTCCCGCATGGGGCTTTGAGCCATAACAACATAGGATAAGAAAGGTGAATGATTATGCTGAACAAGTATCTGGATGTAAAACCCGAGGTAGCCGAAGCGCTGGCTGCCGGTAAGCCTGTGGTGGCTCTGGAGTCCACCATCATCTCCCACGGTATGCCCTACCCCCAGAACGTGGAAACCGCTCTGGCTGTGGAGAAGATTATCCGGGACAACGGTGCCGTGCCTGCCACCATTGCCGTCATCGGCGGCCGCCTGAAGGCTGGCCTCACCCCCGAAGAGATTGAGTACTTCGGCAAGAAGGGCCAGGCCATTGCCAAGGCCTCCCGCCGGGATCTGGCCGTACTGTGCGCCCGGGGTGAGGACGGGGCTACCACCGTTACCACCACCATGATTATTGCCCACATGGCCGGCATCAAGATTTTCGCCACCGGCGGCATCGGCGGCGTACACCGGGGGGCAGAGACCACCATGGACATCTCTGCCGACCTGGAAGAGCTGGCTCAGACCCCGGTGATGGTGGTCTGCGCCGGTGCCAAGTCCATTCTGGACCTGGGCCTGACCCTGGAGTATCTGGAGACCAAGGGCGTGCCCGTCATCGGCTACGGCACCGAAGAACTCCCCGCCTTCTACACCCCCCACTCCGGCTTCTCCGTTGACTACCGGATGGACACCCCCCAGGAGCTGGCTGCGGCTTTCGCTACTCAGAACGCTCTGGGCTTCCGGGGCGGCATGCTGGTGACCAACCCCATCCCCGATGCCTACGCCATGCCTGCAGAGGTGATCAACGCCGCCATCGACCAGGCCGTTGCCGAGTGCAAGGAAAAGGGCATCCACGGCAAGGCTACCACCCCCTTCCTGCTGGCAAGGGTTTCCGAGCTCACCGGCGGCGACTCCCTGGAGTCCAACATCCAGCTGGTGTTCAACAATGCCCGGCTGGCTGCCAAGACCGCTGTGGCTTACTGCCAGCTGTAATTCCGTTTCTCCCACCCCCCGACAGGATGTTTCCTGCCGGGGGCGGCTTTTTGGGGGATTGCCACCCCCCGAAGGGCTGTGATATACTGAAAGCACCAACAAACGAAAACGGGAGGCGTCCTTTATGGCAAGGTCTTTTACGTCCGAAGATACCAGACGCTTACAGCGGGATTTTGGGGAGTTTCTTGCCCGGCTGACCCAATGCGCCGATGCTTTGGCGCAGTACCGGGCCGGGGTCAACCAGGCGGCAGATGGTCTCATTGCCCAGGAAAAGCTCCGGATTTTGCAGGAAATCCCTGTGGAGGAGCTGAACCGGGGAAAGCAGGGCATCCGGGTGAAAACCCTCCGGGACAGGGGCTTTGCCACGGTTGCGGACCTGGATTCCGCCTCGGTTTCGGGCCTTGCCGCCATTGACGGCATCAGCGACGAGGGTGCCCGCACCATCAAAGAAATGGTCAATGACCTGGGGGAAGAGGCGGGGAAGGGCTTGAAAATCCGCCTGAGCACCGACAACAAAACTCCCGGCGCCACCGCCCTGGTCACCGCCCTTGCCCAGTACCGGATGACCGCAGAACAGGCTCAGGTCTCGGAAAAAATCCTGGGGACATATGGAAATGCCATAAAGAACGCTTTGGCAGATATTGCCCCGGGGCAAAGCGGCCTGCGGTGGCTGTTTACCTCCAGAGAGAAAAAGGACAAGGCGGAGAAGGCTTACCGTTTTCTTGCGGGCTTCCGGGAAAACCCGGCCTGGCAGGAAGGGCAGGGGGTTCTTTCCAGCCAGGTTTCCCTGGCCTGGCTGGATGAGGCTTCCGCCTGGGCAGATTTTGAAGCCAACGCCTTTGCCTTCTTCCATATTCTGGAGGAACTGCGCCCCGGCCTTTTGGGGACGGAGGATTCCCGGTACGGCCTGCCGGAGGAGCTGGCCCAAAAGATTCAGGAGGTTTCCTTCCAGCCCCAGGGGCTGCGGTGCAGCCTCCGCCGGTACCAGGCGTGGGGCGTTAAGTACATTCTGGCCCAAAGAAGGGTGCTTCTGGGGGACGAGATGGGTCTGGGCAAGACCGTCCAGGCCATCGCCGCCATGGTTTCCCTGAAAAATGACGGCGCCACCCACTTTTTGGTGGTATGCCCTGCCAGCGTGGTGGAAAACTGGTGCCGGGAGATTTCCAAACACAGCTGCCTGCCGGCCCATAAAATCCACGGTTCAGACCGGGGCCGGGCCTTCCAGTCCTGGATGGAGGGGGGCGGCGTGGGGGTCACCACCTACGAGACCACCGAGTATTTCTATTTGGACAGCAGCTTCCGCTTTTCCATGCTGACGGTGGACGAAGCCCACTACATCAAAAACCCGGAAGCCCAGCGGACAAACCACGTCAAGGAGATTGCCCGCCACGCAGAAAGGCTCCTGTTTATGACCGGCACCGCTCTGGAAAACAAGGTGGATGAGATGATTGCCCTGATTTCCATTTTGCAGCCGGAGGTGGCGGAGACGGTTCGGGGAATCGCCTCTTTGGCGGCGGCGCCCCAGTTCCGGAAGAAGATTGCCCCGGTGTACTACCGCCGAAAGCGGGAGGACGTGCTGACGGAGCTTCCGGATTTGATTGAAAACGAGGAATGGTGCAGCCTGACCCGGGAGGAGGAGCGGGTATACGAGGCCGCCGTGCTGGAAAAGCGGTACAACGATGCCCGGCGGGTCTCCTGGAACGTAAACGACCCCGCCTGTTCCTCCAAGGCCGCCCGGATGCTGGAGCTGATTCAGGAGGCTGCCGCCGAAGGGCGGAAGGTGATTGTGTTCTCCTTCTTCCTGGATACCATTGGAAAAATCTCCACCCTTTTGGGGCAGCAGTGCATTGGCCCCATCACCGGTTCCGTTGCCCCCCAGGAGCGGCAGGCTATGATTGACCGGTTTGACCGGGCTCCTGGGGGGACGGTGCTCACCGCCCAGATTCAGGCGGGAGGCACGGGGCTGAACATCCAGTCTGCCAGCGTGGTCATCCTCTGCGAGCCCCAGTTCAAGCCCTCC
The DNA here is from genome assembly GCA_018713285.1 of Candidatus Faecousia excrementigallinarum. Lineage (GTDB taxonomy): Bacteria > Bacillota > Clostridia > Oscillospirales > Oscillospiraceae > Faecousia > Faecousia excrementigallinarum. Next base: position 5,740 of record DVFK01000015.1, on the reverse strand, counting down.
ATGGAAAATCAGGCCATTTCCCGGGCCTACCGTATGGGGCAGACCCGGAATGTGCTGGTTTACCGGCTCCTGTGTCAGGATACGGTGGACGAGCGGATTCGGGATTTGCTTGCCCAGAAGCAGGCCGCTTTTGACGCCTTTGCAGACGAGTCCGAAGCCGCCAAAGAAAGCCTTGCCCTGGACGAAAAGACCTTCGGAAACATCATGGAGGCAGAAGTCCGGCGAATCGGGCAAAAACACCAGGCAGAACCTGCCGGCCTTCCGGAAAAAGGCGGGGATTCCTGACAATTTTCCTCCCGGCGTCTGTCCGGGAGGAATGTTTGTATCCCCCGATAAGACAGGCTGTTTTATCTTGCAAAACTTCCGGGTTTGTGTTATAATCCCAGAAAGATGTAAGTTTTTGGGAAAGAATCCCCAGTCAGCCCATGTCAGGAGCAAGGTAAAAATGGAACAATATATCAAAGATTTCGTTTCCGTGGTCATTCCGGCTTACAACTGTACCCGCTATATTGCCATGGCTATTGACTCGGCGCTGGGACAGCAAGTACCCCTGGAGGTAATTGTGGTGGACGATTGCTCCACCGATGACCTGCCGGGGCTCATGACCCGCTACCGGGGTGAGCCCAGGGTCCGCTATGTGCGCAACGAGAAGAATCAGGGGGTGGCCCAGACCCGGAATCGGGGGGTTTCCCTGGCCAGAGGGGAGTATGTGGCCTTTCTGGATGCCGACGACTACTGGGCAGAGGAGAAGCTCCGGCTCCAGCTGGACAGAATCCGGCAGAAGCAAGCTGTGATTTGCTCCACCGCCCGGGAGCTGATGACCCCGGAGGGACGGCTCACAGGCTATGTGCTGCCGGTGAAAGAGGACCTTACCTACCGGGATATGCTCCAGCAGAATTACATCGGCTGCTCCTCCGTGCTCATCCGGACTGCCGTTGCCCGGGAGTTTCCCATGCACCACGACGATGCCCACGAGGACTACCTCATGTGGCTGGAGGTTTTTGAAAAGTATCGCTACGGCTGTGCCATCAATGAGCCCCTTCTTAAATACCGGCTTTCCACCACCGGAAAGTCCGGCAACAAGCTCCACTCTGCCCGTCTCACCTACCGCACCTATCGGTATCACGGCATGGGGCGGCTCAAGACGCTGGTGTGTTTTTGTTCCTATGCCTGCCGGGGTGTGAAAAAGTATGCCCGGTATCTGTGGAAGCGAGGTGCCCTGTGAAGCTGGAGGTTTTGCTTTCCTGTATGCACCAGAAGGATTTTTCCCTGGTGGATTCTTCCCGGCTTACAGGAGACGTGCTGATCATCAACCAATGTGACCGGGAGGATTTTTCCCAGGTGCCCACCAAAACCGGAACTGCCCGGATGTACGCCACCCGGGATCGGGGCCTGACCCGGAGCCGGAACATGGCCATGGAGAAATCTACCGCCGATGTGTGCCTTCTGTGTGACGATGACGAGGTATTCGTGCCGGATTATGAGAAAATCATCCTGGAGGCTTACGAAAAGCTCCCTCATGCAGACGTCATTGTTTTCAATATGGTAGGCCGTCCTGCCTCCCTGGGAAACCGGGTGCGGCAGCTTCACTTTCCCTACACCTGCCGGGTCAGCTCCTGGCAGATTTCTTTCCGCCGCCAGTCCCTGCTTCGTTCCGGCGTCCGGTTTGACACCCTGCTGGGTGCGGGAACCGGCAACGGTGGGGAGGAGGAGCTGAAATTCCTCACCGACTGCCGCCGGGCAGGACTTTCCATTTACTATGTGCCGGAGGCCATTGCCTCCGTAGCCCAGGAGGTTTCCACCTGGTTTCACGGCTACACGGAAACCTATTTTGAGAACCGGGGGGCGACCACCCGGTATATCCTGGGGCTTCCTCTGGCCCTTGTGTACGCTGCGTACTACGCAGTGAGCAAACGGAGCCTTTACACCCTCTCCCCCTGGCAGGCTTTCAAAGCTACCTGCCGGGGTATGAAGGGCAACCGAATCGGAAAGCTGGCCAGGAGCCTTCCGGGAAAGGCAGGGGATTAAAGGATAAGCGTGCAGCGTTCCTTCTTTTAAGATTACTGTCATAAGGAGTATATAACATCCATGATTCAAAATCTCAAAGCCTTCTGGGCTGAATTTTACAAATACAAAGACCTTTTGAAGCTGTTGGTGGTTAAAAATGTGAAGCTCAAATACCGCCGGAGTTTCCTGGGCTATGTGTGGAGCATTCTCAACCCCCTGCTCATTATGGTGGTCATGACCATCGTGTTTTCCACCATGTTCAGCCGGAATATCGTCAATTTCCCGGTGTACCTGTTCTGCGGTCAGCTGCTGTTCAACTTTATGAACTCCTCTACCCATCAGGCCATCTTCTCCATCACCAGCAGCAGCGCCATGCTGAAAAAGGCCTATGTGCCCAAGTATATCTTCACCCTGGCCCGGATTACCAGCGGCATGGTGGATCTGGTGTTCTCCCTGGGCGCTCTGGTGCTGGTTATCATCGCCACCCGGGCCCGGGTCACCTGGTATGCCCTGCTGTTCCCCTGGATTATCTTCCAGCTGTATGTGTTCACTGTGGGTCTGGGACTGTTCCTGGCCCAGGCCAATGTGTTCTTCCGGGACATTCAGTACATCTACAATGCGGTGACTACCGCCTGGATGTACCTGACCCCCATTTTCTATCCTCTGGAGATGCTGCCCCAGAATTTGCAGTGGATTGTTACCCACTTGAATCCCATGTACTACTATGTGGGCCAGTTCCGGGACATCATCTACTATGGACGGCTTCCCTCGGCACAGCTCACCCTCCTGGGCTGCGGCGCCGCTGTGATTATGCTCTTCATCGGCGCTTTCAGCTTCCGGAAAACTCAGGACAACTTCATCCTGTATATCTAAGAGGTAACCCATGGACGACAAAAAGATTATCATTGATGTGGACCATGTGACCATCCGGTTCAACCTGGCCAGTGAAAAAATCGACAACCTGAAGGAATACTTCATTAAGCTGGTGACCAAAAAGCTTATGTTCCAGGAGTTTCTGGCGGTGAAGGATGTGAGCTTCCAGGTGCGGCAGGGAGAGGCCTGGGGCCTCATCGGCACCAACGGCTCCGGCAAGTCCACCCTGCTCAAAGCCATCAGCGGTATCCTCAAGCCCTACAAGGGCTCCATCACTGTAGACGGCTTTATCGCCCCCCTCATCGAGCTGGGTGCCGGCTTCGACCAGGAGATGACCGCCCGGGAAAATATCTTCCTGAACGGCTGTGTCCTGGGGCATACGGAGCAGTTTATGAAGGAGCATTTTGACGAAATCGTGGACTTTGCCGATCTCCACGAATTCCTGGACTCCCCCCTGAAAAACTTCTCCTCCGGTATGCGGGCAAGACTGGGCTTCTCCATTGCCACCATGGTAAAGCCGGAGATTCTCATTGTGGATGAGATTCTCTCCGTGGGCGACTACAAATTCCGGGAAAAGTGTGCCAAGCGAATGGAGGAAATGCTCTCCGGCGGCACCACCCTTTTGTATGTCTCCCATAACATCTCCGAGGTTCGCAGGCTCTGCGACCACGCGCTGTGGATTGACAAGGGCGTACAGAAGATGCAGGGAGATGTCACCACCGTCTGCGATGCCTACATGGCAGAGATGAAGAAATAAGAAAAAACCAGGACTTCAAAAGTCCTGGTTTTTTGTTGTTCTTACAGAAGCGGGGCAAAGGCTTTCAGCAGGGGACCCATGACTTTTCGCATGAGGGGCTCCTGCTTCATGCTCTCCCGGGTGACCCGCTGGCACTTTTGGAGGGTTTCTCCAAAGTCCCGGGCGATGTCCGGCAGACAGGTGGTGCCGTAGAGATAGGCGGCGCACTCAAAGTGGTGGTAAAGGCTCCGGTAGTCCAGATTGATGGTCCCCACCACCGCCTCCCGGTCGTCGCTTAAAAACACCTTGGCGTGGACGAAGCCGGGGGTATACTGGTACAGCTTCACCCCCGCATCCAGAAGCCGCCGGTAGTGGGTGTAGGCCAGGGCGTAGGGGGAAACCTTGTCGGGAATCCCCGGCAGGATGATCCGCACGTCCACCCCCCGCTCTCCGGCGTAAATCAGGGCGTCCTCCATGTCTCCGTCCAGAATCAGGTAGGGGGTCATGATATACACGTACCGCTCCGCCCGGTTGAGAATGTCCATATACACCTGCCGTCCCACCTTATCCCGGTCCAGGGGACAGTCCCCGTAGGGAATCACAAAGCCCGGGGCGGGGTCTGCCGGGGGGATGGGCTGGTACAGGTACTTCTGGTAGTCCATCTGCTTTTCGTCCAGGCACCACATCTGCAAAAACATCAGGGTGAAGCTCCGCACCGCCTCTCCCTTGAGCATCAGGGCGGTGTCCTTCCAATGGCCGTGGAGGACCTTCTGGTTGATGTACTCGTCCGCCAGGTTGATGCCTCCCGTAAAGGCGGTGTGGCCGTCAATCACCAGAATCTTCCGGTGGTCCCGGTAGTTGTAGTGGGTGGACACCATCAAAGAGGCGGGGGCGAACATTTTGCACCGGATTCCCAGCTTCTCCAGCCGCTGGGGATAGTCGTGGGGCAGGGTGGTGAACTCGTTGGTGCCGTCGTACATGACCCGCACTTCCACCCCTTGGGCGGCCTTCTCGGCCAGGATTTTCAGCACGGAGCCCCACATCAGCCCTTCTGCCACGATAAAATACTCCAAAAAGATGAACTTTTCCGCTTTTTGAAGCTCCAGCAGCAGCTGGCGGAACTTATCCTCCCCCAGGGGGAAGTAGGTGAGATTGGTGTTTTCGTATACGGGAAAACAGCCGCTACGGTGGATGTACCGGGCCATAGCCGCCGCACCGGGGCATTCCTCCCGGAGCTTTTCCATGGTTTCCGGGTCCTGGGGGATGGCCAGCTGGGTATCATCGCTGCGCTTCTGCATCAGCCGGGCCATAGCCCGGTGGCCGATGTCCCGCTCGGTAAAGAGGTACAAAAGGCCTCCGAAAACGGGAAGAAGCATAATGACCACCAGCCAGGTGATTTTTCCTGTGGGGTCCATCCGGCCGTTGAGCAGATACAAAATGACCAGCAGGGAAAAAATGGTGCTGGCACCGTAAATGCTGGGCAGCCATCGGTCAAACCAGAGGAAAAGCCCCAGCAGCACCACCACCTGCAAGAGCAGCAGCACCACAACCAGGGTCAGTCGATTGAAGAGCAGCCCGGGGAGGGTGCGTTTCTTTTTTTCCACCAGGGTGAGAATGTTTGGGTTCTTTTCCAAGGCAGCCGCCTCCTTTAGGGGTTGTTACCCCTATTATACCACGGTTCTTATAATCCGCAATACATAAAAGCAGCCCCCGAAGCCCGTCCCAAAGGCTCCCGGCCTGTGGGAGCTGGCACGGCCGGGGAGCCCCCGGTGGCCTTCGCCGTGACTGAGGGATTCACAGCAGGCACTTTCTCATAAGCACAAGCCAATGTGAAGTAGCACAGGCGTATAGCTCCCTCCGGGAGGGAGCTGTCACCGCAGGTGACTGAGGGAGCAAGCGGGGGTCGCAGATATGTTTTGCTGATGGGGTGGTACTTGCTGGTGGTTATCGACATCCGGTTATAACCTTTCAGTCTGTTCTCCAATCGGCTTTCTGCAAGCGCTTGCCAGCGGGGCCTTCCTTTCTTGCTCCGGCAAGAAAGGAAGCAAAGAAGCCGGCTTAAGGGGGGAACAACTCGCTCCCGCTCGAATTGTTCCCCCCTTAAGAATCCCCCGGGTGGAACCA